>PATG01000126.1 GCA_002713555.1 Planctomycetaceae bacterium | reverse complement strand
CTTCCAACCCCAGCCCACCTAACAAGGCCATGTCTACCACGGACCTAGGTCGCCTACCTGCAGGCGGCAGCCACGAAATGCGAGATAAAGTCGCCCCATCCGATACATGGGGAGTCGTTCGTTCAGCGATGATGCCATTGGCCTCGTTGCGACTCACCGTTGTTCTCTTTGCCCTCTCGATCCTCCTGGTGTTGGCGGGGACCCTGGTCCAGGTGGAGCACGATGAATGGTTTGCGATCTACAACTACTTTCGATGTTGGCTGGCAGTTATTGAAATCAAGATATTCTTCCCCACGTCATGGCAAGTTCCTGGAAGCTTCCCTTTCCCGGGAGGTTGGCTACTGGGAACGGCTCTCGGTATCAATCTATTGGCTGCGCATATGTTGCGATTTAAAGTCACGGGAAAGGGGCGTCGTCTGCACTTGGGCAATGGCCTGATTGCAGCAGGCGCTTTGCTAACTTATATCGTTGTCCAAAGTGGCTTGGGAGGGGGGAGCGGGAGTGAATTGTCTCCGCAGTTTAACAATGGGTTATGGCATGCGTTGCGCTTCATGCTGGGGATGTGCTCGCTTGGACTGGTTTATTGGTTGGTTTTTTCTTATTCACAATCCAAGCAGTCTGGAGCAATGTGGCTCTGGTGGTTAGGGGCTATTGGAAGCGTTCTTTTAGGCGCACTTGCACTATGGTTGTTTGCACATCCGGATGCTCAACTGGATGCATCAGGATTGCGAATCCTATGGCAGTTGATTAAAGGAACGGTAGCGGGATTGGTCCTTTATGTGGGTTGTCATTTGGTTTTCGGTCGCCGGGCAGGGATTGTGCTGCTGCATAGTGGCATAGCTCTGATGATGTTTAATGAGTTGTTTACGGGGCTCTATGCAGACGAAGCGCACATGCGGTTGGTGGTAGACCAAACGTTAGATTACGCCGAGGACATACGTTCGGTTGAATTGGCGGTAATCGATAAATCGGATCCAGCAGAGGACGCTGTCACCGTAATCCCCGGCAGCATGCTTCAAAAAGCCTATAAGAACAAAACAAGCCTTGAGCATCCGTCTCTGCCATTTTCTATCGATGTAGTTGAGTTTTTTGAAAATTCGGAACTGCGTTCCAGGCAACCAGGTGAAGAGACACCTGCGACTCAGGGTGTTGGTTTGTTGAAAATTGCCCATCGACGTTCTGTAGCGACTGGTGTGGATCGTGATCGAAAAGTAGATATCCCGGCAGCTTATATCCAATTGCAGACGCAAGCTGACTTGGATGTGTCTGGAACCTATCTGGTGTCACCCCTCTACACCGAAAGTTTGATCATTCAAGGCAAGCCCTATGAAATCGTACTTCGATTTCGCCGCCTGCATAAAGATTATTCGGTCACCTTGGTTGAGTTTGTACGTAACACTTATGTAGGTACCGAGAAGCCTAAGAATTTTGAATCCGTAGTGCGACTCAAAGATCCGAAGCATAATGTCGATCGGGTGCATAAGATTTGGATGAATAACCCATTGCGTTATCGAGGTGATACGCTCTATCAGTCGGGATTTGATCCTGATAACGAGAATTACACAGATTTGCAGGTAATGACCAACTCGGGGTGGATGGTACCTTATGTCGCTTGCATGATTGTGGGGATCGGCATGTTGGCGCATTTCCTGGGGATTTTGCGCAGATTTTTGCGAAGGCAAGAAGAGGCCTTTGCCATGAATCGCAATGGAGAAACCCAGGCTGCGAATGCCGAACCGATCAATAAGAATTCTCGCGGTTGGATGCAGCCAATTTTTTTGGTGCCGGCATTCATTGTCCTTTGTAGTGTTCTCTATGTGGCAAAAGCTGCCAGGCCGGTCCAAGAGGAGGCCGACCAATTCAGGATACATCAATTTGGTGAATTGCCCGTTGCCAGTGGCGGTCGGGTCCAACCGATGGATACTCTGGCGCGGAATACCTTGCAGGCATTGTCAGCCAAGCAAACTTTTAAAGATAAAGCAGACGTATCACAACCTGCCATACGCTGGTTTTTGGATGCCCTGACACAAAAAGAAGGCTGGAAAGACCATCGCGTCTTTCGCATTGTCAACTTGGAAGTACTGCAAACACTTGCGCTGGAACCTCGAACAGGGTTTCTCTACAGCTTCAATGAATTGGGGAAGCAGGCTGAAGAGTTTGATCGCCAAATTCGATTGGCTAGGAAGGATTCTAGAGAAGAGAAGGTTCTCCAGTTGGCACAAAAGAAGTTTCTGGAACTCTCCACAAAAGTGAATACTCTCCTGGTATTGATGGATGTTTTTTCTCATCTTGCCATCAATGGGGAAACGCCAGAAAAAATTATTGCCAGCTTACGGGTAGCACAGGAAAAGGTTGCCTTTCTAGACAAAAACGCAGCACACCCGCTACCGCCTAATGTGCCGGGAGAGGCCTGGCAGAGTGTCATGGCAGCTGAATTGCATGGACTCTATGCGGACATTCCAGCGATTGCTCCCAAGAAAAAATCGAAACTGGGTGATTCGGAGCAGAAAAAATGGGAGAAGAATGCAGCATCACCAGCGATGACCGCAATGCTCAATGCTTATCGTGAATCGAATAGGAAGGATTTTAATGAACATTTGGCAGCCTACCAGGAGATCATCGAAAAGCGAGCGGAAACCGAGGCCAATTACGATCAGCAGTTGGGAGGCGAAAGTAGTCTCAAGCCGGCAGAACGAATGGATCTTCGTAGGGTAAGTTTTGAGGCATATTACAATCATTTAAGCCCATTTTATCTGGCTATGGTATTCTACGTCGGCGCGTTTATACTGGTCGCGTTGTCCTGGCTCCATTGGACAGCCACGCTCAATCGTTCGGCCCACTGGCTCTTGTGGTTTACGTTTGCGTTGCATACGTTTGCCCTGGTTTCCCGGATCTACATATCGGGACGTCCCCCGGTAACCAATCTTTATTCTTCGGCTGTTTTTATTGGTTGGGCTGCCGTTCTGTTTGCCTTGATTTTCGAGCGAATTTATCAATTTGGCGTCGGCAATCTACTGGCTGCCATCATTGGTTTTCCGACTTTGTTCATTGCGCACAACCTTGCCGCCGATGGTGATACATTCGAGGTTTTGCAAGCCGTGCTCGATACCCAATTTTGGCTCACGACGCACGTTGTGTGTATCACACTCGGTTATTCCACGACATTCCTGGCTGGATTTTTGGGTGTGGTTTACATAGGGAAGACGTATTTCGTCACGGGTGCCGACGAAAATGAGCGGCAACAACTTGTGCGTATGATTTATGGGACACTTTGTTTTGCCACCCTCTTCAGCTTTATCGGAACCGTCTTGGGCGGACTCTGGGCAGACGATTCTTGGGGAAGATTCTGGGGATGGGACACCAAAGAGAATGGTGCACTTATGATCGTGCTCTGGAATGCATTGGTGCTGCACGCCAGGTGGGGAGCTATGGTGCGCCATCGGGGTTTTGCGGTACTAGCCATATTTGGCAACGTGGTTACCGCTTGGTCCTGGTTCGGTGTCAATCTTTTAGGTGTTGGTTTGCATACCTATGGCCATACCGAGGGTCGTACCAAATGGGTTGTGATGTTTGCCGTGAGTCAACTGGCCGTCATGCTGCTTGGGAGTATGACCCAGCAGAAGAAAAGTGATCACGAAACACAATCCGTTTAAGGTACAACCGAAACCAGGCACCCATTTACCATAGGACACGCAGGGTGGGTGCTAGCGCCCATCTTTGCGAACAGATCAACAACGCTAGATCGTCAGGTACTAGAGATAGCTGGCAGACTGAAAGTTGGCGGGCGGCTACCTACTGCATGGAAGCTGTCATTTGGGTCCTTGTCTAGCACGTGACCGTTCAATTCTCTAGCCGTAGCAGATGTCGCCAGGCTTCTGTGTATCGAGTGTCGGGTACTGCTAAAACATAAGCAAAGATGTTGCAATCAGTAGTGCAAGCACCCAACCTACTTGTTTTTAGAAGAGCTTTTGCTGAAGCTCCGTCAGGCGATCCTGTTCGGACTGCATGTGCTGTGGCAGGTGGCATGCTTCAAAAAGAGCCGGTTGCAGAAATACTTCTACTGGTTGATCTAATTGAAATGCCTCAGCCAATTCACGGAGTAAGCGTTGGTTGCCTCGGTTGAGATGATGCGCTTTGCTCAATTCTCGGAAGAGTTTTTGAGAATCGTTGCATGGCTTACTAAAATCATTGCGTTTTTTAATCACAACAATGCAGGCACAGGTGATGGCGACAATGACCAGTGCGATTGCTAAAGGTATCAGGTCGGCGAGATCCATACGTCCGCGTGAACGGTGGAGACCGTCTCCCAATCGAGACCATTTGGAGACCTGTGCAAACAGGGCCCAGTGGAGCATGGGTAAATTCATGGTGTTCCCTCCATGGGATACAGGCTATTCGTGGGAAGATTGAGGTTGGCAAATGCAGACAAGCTGATGCGGGCCGCATTCTGAACCGTGGCACTAGTATCCTGGGTGGCTTGCTGCAAGGCTTCCTGTGTTTCAGGCGTTAGATGGTACTGCAGGGTGGTGGCTGCTGCAGTGCGGACCATATGGTCTTCATCCTTTAACCGTTCGATCAATTTATCAGCAACATCAGGAACCACATCGAGCAGGTGTGCCATTTCAATGGCCCGGATTCTACGACGGCCGGCATTGGACTCCAACTCACTGATTATGCCAGGAGCTATTTCTAGATCCACTTTTCTGACCAGCATTGCCGTCAGGCGTCGAGCGTCGCCGTTCATCGAATCGTAACCGACTAAAAAGTTGGAGAAGGTAAATTCTGACAGGGCTTCCCTGGCAGCTTCTCGCACGACTTCGTGAAGGCTATCGACCATTTTGATAAGGATGGACTTGGTTCCAGCAAGCTGCCGTTCTCGTAATTGACGAACGCACATAGCTTGTAGGTTTGGATCTTCGTCATAGAGCAAATCCATCAGGATCTCGTCAGCTTTGGATCCACGAATTGACATTAAAGCTTCAGCAGCGACAAATCGGCTCTCGGACTCACTGCCCTGAAGAACATTATTTATTAACTCTAATAATTTGCTTTGTTTAATATCTGAGGCGGCAGCAAGTTTTATGGATCGTGCCTTGTCTGCTTCGCTAAATTGCTCAAAGGAATAATCGCTTGGCTGTAACCAGGCAAAGCTATTGATTCGAGCCAGGTTTTTGGTGACGGTTGGCGGAATGCTGTCGCTGGATAAATCCAGTAATTGGTCAATAAACTTTTTGTCATTGCGCTTGCTAATGACATTTAATAAACCCAAAGAGGTAGATTCACAATGCAAAGCATTGAGCAGCATATCAATCACACCTGTCGAACTGCTGGTTGTAAGCGTGTTGATTACAGTCAGGTAACAGGCATGATGCGGGTCATCGAGTATTTTGCTTAGCAACGTACTCGTGGGCCCACCCAAAATGACAAAGGAGTCAATGATTTCGGGCTTTTGGTGCTGTCTAAAGCGTTCTACGCTTCGTTCCAGACTTTCGAGCACGAATCGTTGGAAGGCTTTTGGGTCGCGGTTCTCAGATTCATCGCGCGCTCCATGGACCCATTCGCTCAATTGTGCGACCAGTTTTTGCATCAGGGCTGTCGCCGCCTTGGCGTGGTTGCTTTTTTGGTTCTCAACAAGAGTTACCAGAGTTGGAATGATATCGAAATCTGAAAGCTGCTCGACCACCTGGCAGGCATTGGCGAAGAGTTGCTCCTCTTGTGTCAGGATGGCATCCCGTAAGGCGCCCGACATGCGTCCTCTTGCTTCTTGAATATAACTGCGTTGAACGTCCGTGAGCTGGTGCCAGCGTTTCAAAAATTCCAGATGCCCTGATTTCTTTCGCCGCGCAAGCAAGGCCTGGAGGGTTTCGTTGAAAACCTTGTCGTCACTATTGTCCAGGCACGCCAACAGGGCCGCTCCCGCAGCCTCATTGCGGCTTTTCGTGAGCACTTCAAAAGTAGTGTCCAGTCCGGTATTCACGAGTCAAACAACCCTAAAAAAAGTATATGCCTAGAGAACCTGCCTCTAGAATATAGGTTACTAAATCAGTAAAATAGGTTTTTACGAGTCTGACGAACCGAAGAAATGTCCAGAAGAGATTTCTACCGCTTGCCAGACGGTCTCAGGCCCGCAAAACTAGTAGAAGCGTTATAGGTCGCATAGTGATACGTATTCATGGACTTCAGCTTAGGGCGATGATGAAACTTCAATCCTACCAGCAACTTCTGGATCACGAATTCTTACCTGTGCGTGCAAAGATCCTTGAGATTGCAGCTGCCCTCGATCGAATGGAGCGAGCCTCAGACCATCCCCAAGGCAGGGATAGTCGATGGCTCCAATTGCAGGAGGCGATGGAAATACTGTTGCAGCAAAACATCGACCGGACCGAGCAACTCCAGCTTCACTTTAGTCGACCCTACGACGAGTTGTGGCGCGAGCAATGGGGTATTTGAAGGGTGCGCAGACTGGATAAATCTACATAGTTACAGAGAGAAAACCTTGTGTATTACATCGATCCCCACATCCATATGGTGTCTCGAACAACAGATGACTACGAGATATTGGCCAAGATGGGCTGTATTGCCATGAGCGAACCAGCATTCTGGGCTGGCTACGATCGGGGGAGTGCCGATGGTTTTCGCGATTACTTTGAGCAGCTGACAAGTTTTGAATCACAGCGTGCAGCCACTTATGGGATACAACATTTTACCTGGCTTTGCATTAACGCCAAAGAGGCCGAAAACGTTTCTTTATCGCGCGAAGTCATCGCCATGATTCCGGAGTTTCTTGAGCGCAAGGGTGTGCTGGGAATTGGCGAAATTGGGTTGAACAAAAATACGCACAATGAGGTTACTGTTTTTCTTGAGCATCTCGATCTGGCAATGGAAACCGATGAGCAGATTCTCATCCACACCCCCCACCTGGAAGACAAATATCAAGGGACGCGCATGATCTTGGACATGCTTATGGATGATCGACGCATCAATCGTGCACGCGTGCTGGTGGACCATGTCGAGGAACACACAATCCGGTGGGTGCTTGATGCTGGATTTTGGGCTGGGATGACGCTTTATCCAGTCAGTAAGTGTACTCCTGAGCGAGCTGTGGATATGGTCGAATTCTATGGCCCAGAGCGGTTGTTGGTGAATTCAGCCGGTGATTGGGGGCCATCCAAGCCAACCGCAGTTCCGGATTTTATTTTAGAAATGAGACGGCGAGGCCATGACGAACCAATGATTCGTAAAGTCGTTTACGAGAACCCCATAGAGTTCTTCAGCCAGAGCCGCAACTTTTCTTTGTCACCACCCGATGGAGTTCACGTTACCGGCGTTTAATTACCGTTTTTTCGTCCTTGACGTCTTTCGACTCGGCTTGCCAGCAGTGGACTTGTTCGTGGCAGTCGCAATTTCCTTCTTGGCAGCCCGATTTTTCTCGGCCGATTTTGTTTTCTTGGCATTCATTTGGGCTTTGCGACGTGCTTCACGTTCTACTTTGCGCTTTACGCTGGCTGCCACGCGCGAGGCGTTGACGAGATAGAGTTTCGTATCGTCGATGACAAAAGGAGTGGACCAGGTTTTACCGTCATCCTTATTGCAGACATCAAAAAAGAAAGTCCTAAAGGTCCGGGCGCTATAGCTGTAGGGGAATTGCGAAGTCAGGTAGTCCTTTTCGGTAAGATCCTCAATGCCCGACTTAGCATAGTAGTGGATCTGGCCATTTGGGGTGACCGACATACCAAGAGTCCACCAGCCAAATTGATCGGCTGGAATTTCTTTGTATCGTACGTCTTGCCCTCGGGAATTACCACGTACCGTAAGAAATGCGGAGTCTTCCTCAACCTTGCGATTGGTTTTGCTCCGAAAATGTATCCAGATCCCAGGCCAATAAGGTTCGGCCGTTTCGCTACGTGATCCGAAGAATCCCTTCGAAGTCCGTTCGTTGGTAACCGTCGAAGCACTGATTCTAAATCCAAAGTGGGGTCCCGATCGATCTTCCCACTGGTCGGCTGGTGGTAAAAAGACGCGCGTGACAACATTGGGAATATCACTGGGCGAAATGCTCGTTCCCAGACGACTAATGCAATTGGCGATCAAATCGTCTTGCTGGACCGTGTGGGTTCGCATACTCGGAATACCAGAATTCATGGTGCGCATAAGTAGTGAATATTGACTTCCCGGCAGACCACCCTCCGGGGTAGGAATAACTTTCATCTGATCAGGCTGGCCACGTTCAGGACCTTCTTTCCAGCGGCCGTTGGTGGATTTGCCCGTAGGCGCTCTTAATCGTTCGTCCTGTTCGCGAGAACTTTTCGGGAAGTTGTTGATAAAAGTCCAGTTGGTGTCTTCAAAATCATCGCCTACATAGTCGATGTGGGTGCCAGTTCCAGGGACTACCGAACCACCTGGCGCCGCATGGAGTGGAGTTGTTATTGAAACAATACCTGCAGATAAAAGGGCCAGGGTGAGGTGACGAAGCGAATGATTCATTTGATTTGATCCCACAAAGACTCAATTGGAAGTACGGCCCACTCGGGGCGCATACCAAGCTTATCGGGAAAAAAAGCAGTGAGATTCGTCCAGCCATCCCGCACTACGCACAGATTACCCAGAAGGACGACTCGTGTTCTCACTTTTCAACCGCTGCTGACTGGATTCAATAAGATGCTGGCTTGCTAGCAAGGTCCAGTGGGAAGCGACGTGAATCATTAGGGCAGGAAAACAGTGCGCCCTGAGTTACGGTATCAATGCCCCTTCAGGAAAAGCTGTGAAGGATTCTGGTTCCCAGGCTACAGCCTACAGATTCGAGGCAGAGCCTCAAGTGCGGTGCGTCCCCAGGCAGGACAGCTTTATGCAGTTGCTGTCTTAGGAGAGAAGCTGGGTGAGGGAGAGTCTTGGGTGCCAACGATTGGAGATGAGGCAGAGCACAATAACCTGTAGAAAATTAGCCAAAATGTGCATTAAATTATTTCTTGGTGCCACTGCTGGCTTGTCCAGCAGTGCCAAGCGGGTACCCGGAGCCACATTAGATGTCCCTCTCCGTCTTGTAGCTTCATGCAGGTGCTAGCAGCTGCATGAGGCTGTTGGGCGGGGGGGGGTGACCTCGTTCATGCTCCTGGCTGACCAGAGCATCAACGCAACATGGTATTCTTGCTCCGTGTGTCGTAGACGCTAGTCCGCGTTTCCTGTTGGGGTGTCCCATTTCCAGCAGGCCAATTCTGGGCCTGCCGTGGTGGGGGTGTTGACCTCGTGCCAGGGTTTTGTCCGCGCACAATAGTTCCGGCGGGTACTTCCAAGGAGACGGTCCGGATGTTTTCGGATTGGACATTTGCTGCGAGTTGCAGAGGGGGACGTCCTGCACGGATCCAGTTCATCCATGAATCCTGCATGGTATGTAGATTTTTATATCCAAAATTCTGTTGCACAGCACGTGGCCAGTTTTCATCACGCAATCCATCTTCCAGAAACTTTATAAATTGGCTTTTACCATACTGTGCAATCAGGAATTTGGCGACGGAATGGCCTTGTGCATAGAGGGGCAAAACATCACGTGGGTATTCTTTCATGGCAAACAGACTGCTGAAGGGAATCCCTTTGCGCGTTTGTAAGAAATGGATCAGCATCTTTTCTTGTTTCGAAACTTCGCTCACATGCTCTACGGTGGTACAAGCTCCTTCATCTGCCCAACGTGGCAATGGTTGGCGAAAATGGCTGGCAAAAAGAGTGTGTGTTACTTCATGCGGCAACACAGAGTCAAGAATTCGTTCACGTGACCCCTGGATTTGCATGCGCCAGCCAAACACTTCACCATGGTCAAACACAAAGCTGGTTTCTCCACCCGCGCCCATGCGAGGACCAACCAAGGCTTTGATGGGACATGGTTTTGACCAGTTGGGTAGTTGCTTGCCCAGCCACTCCTGAGCCAATTCTCGGCGCCAATGCTCCGCCATGTTGCCAATCTCTTTGGCCAGCTCTGGCGTTGGCGCATCGACCGTGAAGTTAGCCGTACGGTATCCAGCGCCCTGAACTGCAGGGCCGATTAGAGAAAATAGCGCCCATGCGCAGAGAGCCGTTGCCACGACTCGAATGTTGCGAGCTTCCATGCTCTTCACCTTTTATGAAAATGGACGATCCTTGTCCTAGCTATGCAGCATCCCAAGAATCTCTTCTCTTAGGCCGCATCGCTAACTATCACACAAGCGAGCAAATCGCAGGCCAATCCATGGCCTCAATCTTTGGGTTCAGGCGATAAATGCTCGCAAACTCTTTAATCAGTACGCCTTGGCAAAAAAGCAAAACGACTGCCAGGGATACCCAAGTGTTTGTGTGCGTTGCAAAATCTACCAGTACTCGCGTAGTTTTACCTAGGGCGATTTGCAAAAAAACGCGCAGTGCTAGCGTTTGAATTTGTCGAGCAACCGCCCAGGAGATCCCATGGCATTGTAGCCGCCATCGAGATGTAAGATTTCGCCAGTAATTCCCGAAGAATTTGGCGAAAGTAAAAAGCTCCCACTTTGGCCTGCTTCCTCATGAGTAATATTGCGACCCAATGGAGCCATGCCTTCATAAAGTCCCAGCATTTCGTCAACACCAGCGCCTCGACCTGAAATGGTCTGTAGCGGTCCCGCACTCAAGGCATTCACGCGAATGCCCCGTGGGCCTAAATCAAAAGCCAGGTATTTCACGGTTGCGTCCAGGGCCGCTTTGCAAATGCCCATCACGTTGTAGCCGGGAACGGCCTTTTCTCCGCCAAAGTAAGTTAACGTCAGGATGCTAGCATTGTCATTGAGGGCTTCTTGCGCTCCATTTGCCAGGGCTATCAGGCTGTGCACACTGATTTCCATGGCCAGTTTGAAGCCATCTCGGCTGGTAGCAATCGTATCGCCGCGCAGGTCGTCAGGTAAAGCAAAGGCTATGGAGTGCAAAAGGAAATCGATTTTACCAAGTTCTTCATGGCAGCGCCCCATCACGGCCTGGATGTGTTCGTCTTTGGTGACATCCATGGGCTGCAGGAATTTAACTTGTGGATTTTCAGCGGTGAGCTTTGTGATCCGTCCCAGGTTTTTTTGACGGGCATCATCAGCTTTGTCGGGCATATAAGAGAAGCCGCATTCTCCTCCCTCATTCATGATCTGATCCGCAATTGCCCAAGCAATCGATTGTTTATTGAAAACCCCAGTGATGAGGCCTTTTTTTCCTGCAAATGCTCCCATTGCAAACTCCTGGAGGAAACCGGGACGGGTTGGGTTGTCTGGGTGTTCTTCATTCCGCAGCCAACATGTCTTTTTAGAAGTCACGCAACATACCACCGGTCGCCTTTGGCTACAAAGGGGGGGGGCTTTCTCCGCACCGAAGTCTATCCAGTTGGAGGTAAGCCGGAGACTAACTTGGCTAGTTGTGAGGACTATCGGACTATCTTGGTAGTCGCTATGGATCAGCCTGGAGTGTTTCAGCCGGGTCATGGAAAGAATCCTTTTGATTAAGGTGTTTTTACGCTGTAAATTAAGAGTCAAATCGTGAATAAGGATACTATAAAGGATGGAGACAATCTTTCTGGTGTTGCGTAGGTGATGACAGTAGGTAGAATGTCAAGATGTCTAATTGACTTGTTCTCAGTGGTTTCAGATCTTCTGTCATGGTGTTTGTCGCGTTTTTGATTATGGGTGAAGTTGACAAAGGAACCTAAGCTATGAGCTGGCGAGACTTTATGCGGCAGCTGCTGGCTCAAGCCTGCAGTTGCGAGAACGTGACCGATTTCTTCAATCAACTACTACCAGAGGCCCAGAATTCTCTGGGTTTTCAGGCGATGGCTGTCGTGCGATGCAGTCCTCCCGAATGGCTCGTTCTGGCCAGTGTCGGTATTGCTCCCAAGCAGGTGCCAACCGATCTGGCTGCGGAAGCACTTGATCAGAATCGTTCTACACTGAGTGGCGCCTGGGCGGCCCTACCCTTGTCCGGCAAGCATGTCATTCTCCTGCAGGCTGCGATGTCCGAGAGTGATTTGGCGCAGTTTCAAGTCGCTATGACTCAGGCGTTTGTTGCGGTTCAAAGTCAGCAGCAACGCATACGACGCATTCGTCGGCTGGAAAAGATTTTGGAGATCACACACACCTGGAGCCAAACCAATTGCATGGAAGCGCTCCTGCAGGCAATGGCCGAAGCGGCTATCGAGTTGCTCTCAGCCGATCGGGCCAGTATTTTTCTGTGGGACAAAGCCAATAAGGTGCTGGTCGGACGACCCTCTTTAGGAGTCGAGGGCAATGAATTGCGTATTGCTGATGACCAGGGAGTGGTTGGGCAAGTGGTCCAAACGGGGCAGCCGAGGAGAGTGGGGGGCGGATCTGAAGATGATCAAATTGCCAGGAATGTTGACGCGCAAACGGGCTACCATACACGCACGATTTTGTGTGTGCCGCTCGTATTCCATTCTAGAAAGTGCCTGGGGGCCTTTGAGGTGTTGAATAAAAATGAGGGACGCTTTAGCGAAGAAGACCAGCGCGGACTGGAAGAACTGGCTGCCCATGCGGTAGTCGCCTTAGCAAATACTCAACAGCTGGAAGAGTTGTTCAGCAAGCATCAGCGTCTGGTTGAAGAAGCGGCAGAAGAGGTGCAACTCATTGGCAACAGTCCGGCGATTGAAGCGGTTCGTTCAACCACACAGCGCATTGCCAATACCGATTTGGCGATCCTCATCCTGGGCGAAAATGGCACAGGCAAAGAAGTTGTGGCTCGTTCTATTCACTATATCAGCGAACGCAGGGACCAACCGTTCATTGCGGTCAATTGCGCGGCGCTGACCGAAACACTCTTGGAGAGTGAACTGTTTGGCCATGAAAAAGGGGCTTTTACGGATGCTCATGACACGCGCGCAGGCAAGTTTGAATTGGCTTCGGGAGGTACGTTGTTTCTTGACGAAATTGGCGATATGAGTTTAAGTGGTCAGGCCAAATTGCTTCGTGTGCTGGAAGACAAGACGGTTGTGCGCGTGGGGGGATCCGAAACTATCCATACCGAAGTACGTATCCTTGCTGCAACCAACCAAGACCTGGCCAAAATGGTGCGTGAGAAAAAGTTCCGCGAGGACCTCTTTTTTCGCCTCAACGTCGTGAGCCTTGAGCTGCCTCCACTGCGCCAGCGAGGAGACGACATAATAATTTTAGCAGAGTTTTTTCTTGGCCAGTTTTGTCAGAGTATGGGCAGACGGACGCCAGGTTTATCAGCAGCATCCAAAAAGCAGCTCTTAAATCACGTTTGGCCTGGCAATGTTCGTGAATTGCGCAATCTGATGGAACGCTTGGCTTATCTCTCTTCAGGCAACCGAGTTGAAGCCGAAGATCTCGCCTTCATCAATACGGGGGCAGTCTCGGATGCGCAGCGTCTGGACCTGGACGCAACACTCACGGAAGCTACACGAGACTTTCAGCAGGAATACATACGCCAAATGATTGAGAGTATGCAAGGAAATATGAGTCAGGCCGCCCAGCGGTTAGGGCTGCATCGCTCCAATCTCTACCGTAAAATGCGTCAACTGGGGATGGATGGTGGTGAAGAATGATGGGGATTGCAAAGTGGAGCGATCCTTGCCCTTTTTTACAACCGGGAACAGAAACAAGTCGGCTACGCAGTTCGCAAGACCGACTCGATCCGACGAATCGCCTCTTCGACAGGACAGGGGCGGTCGGCTACTGATACCTGCGCGCCTTGAACAACCAGGCCTTCAATTTTTTTCTGGGCAGAAATTACCGTGCTGTGGCTGCTGCGTCCAAAGTAAGCGCCGATTTCACCGAGAGAAGCACGAGTATACTTGCGGGCTAACCACATGGCCAACATCCGTGGTTCGGCTACTGAACGTGTTTTTCGTTTGGACTTAAGATTGTTGGGTTCGACTCCAAAGACGTGACATACGGCGCTCTGGATGTCTGCCAGACGCACACTGGGTGTGTTTTGTTGGATATATTCGGCGAGTGTTGCGCGAACAAGATCTTCGTCCAGGACCTTGTCGTAGGCTTGACTTGTGGCGACCAGTAAATTGATAGCCCCACTAATTTGACGTGCACTCCCAGCAACCTGTGAGGCAATATAGGTCAGGATTTCTTCCTGGTCGGGTAAGCCCATCTGCAGGGCAAAGCGGCGTGTGATTCCTAGTCGGGTTGTAAAGTCAGGTAATTCAATGGGAATTGCCAGACCGCCTGAGATTCTTGATACCAGTTCGAGACTCACTTGTTGCAACTCGCCCGGGCTACGGTCGCACGTCATCACAATTTGCCGACCACGCTCCTGAACAGTATCTATTGTGTAAAGCAACTCGTCGAGCGTCGCACGTTTGCCAACTAGAAATTGAATGTCGTCAATGATCAGCGCATCGACCATGCGATATTTTTGTCGAAAACTGGGCAGCGACCTGCTGTTGAGAGCCGTCAGGAATTCAGCAGTGAATTGTTCGGCGGTGAGGCGAATGCCGCGTGTTTGCGGGGCGCGACGCCAGTGTTGAAGCATGGCGTAAGCAAGATGGGTCTTGCCTACACCTGGGGGACCGTAAAGGAGAAGAGGACCATAATGGCCTAATGATTTTGCTACGGACTGGGCGGTGTGGCAGGCCATCTCATTGCTTCTGCCAACCACAAAGTTGGCAAATGAGGACTGTGCTCCTGGTCGTTTCGAATCAGGTTTTTGCACGTTTGTTCGTGAGCGGTCCTGTTGCGGGAGATTTCCTGTTTGCGCCCGTACAGCCGGTTGCTCCCCTGGAGATTCCAGTCGGTTATCAGTAGAAATATCCAGGTCAGGCTTGGTTTCAATCTGGCTGGGATGGGTCTGCCTCGAACAATCTGGCTGCGAATTCCCAAGGACCTGCGGATTCGCAAGGACATGGTATTCAATTGAAACTTCGCATTGCCACACTTGTTGGGCGCAAGACAGTAGTGTGGTGTGGAGTCGACTGCGTAGCCATTTCAATTCAAATTCGGTAGGGCAGCCTACGAGCAACTTTCGTTGGGGCAGCTTTCTCTTGGGTGGTTTTCTCTCGAAATGTGCAACTGGAGCATCGCTGTCTTTTGCATCTCCTACCCCTGCGTCTTCTCCAGCACCCATGTAATGTAAACTTGTGTCATGCAGGCCTGAAGCAGAGACTGATAACTGCTCAGCCTTTTCGTCAGTGTCACGCATCTGAAGAGTCGTATGGGGACCCACCCAGAGCTCATAACGATTACGCCCAAGGCGCTGCGTCAGCTCTTCTTGCAATGCGGACAGCCTGTCCGAATCATCCATGACTACATCCTGCTGCTATATCGTGTTACACATAGGATTTCTGCCGGTAATCAGGACACAATGCCCAACATAAACCCGACCAAGATAAACCCAATATGCACATGCTAAATAAAGTCCGGCCCTAAACCCCTACTCCGGCATGCCAATACCAACGGACTGCAATAGTCAATGGTCAATGGTTATGACGGCCTGACTGAAGATGCCCAATCCTTAGTAACGAGGGGCTATTCTAGGGGTGCTAGCACCTGAAGGTAAGCCCTTGACTTGCTCGGGCGTTTCGTCCCGCGCGCATGGCCTGGTCGGAACCCACGAATCGCAGTGTTTTTGTGGGCAGATTCCGACCGGAAAAATATTTTCTGCGTCTTGCTTGCCCGTGGAAAAAATGTTTGCCAAAACAAAAATGGATTTTGGAAATAAGCAAACAATTTTTAACACTAGTTTTTCACGAGAAAATGATCGTTTTGCCAGACAAAATCTCCTGACCACAAAATACAGGACAATCGAGGCTGTCCTAGCTACAAATTGGATAGTGGCCACGTCATTTTGATCTCCGCAGGCGCGCAAATACCTGTCGACGATCCCACATGACAAATCCTGCTCGTCGATAAGTTCGCAGGGCGTGTTCGTTGTCTTCGTCAACGGCCAAAACCATCCGTTGTGTCCCTCCCTGGCTAGCCAGCCACAAGGCATGTTGCAAGATTTGCCAGCCAAAGCCTTTCCCCCGTGCACCGGGAACGATGCCCATGTACACCAGTTCCCAGTTCTCTCCCTCCTTGTGGGTGTCCAGGATTAAGACCCCCACATCTTGATGTTGATGGCGTACAAAATACCAGGGGCGAGTCGTCAGGTTGCTTTGCGCCCTGTATCCCAGGATCGTGTCTTGTGGCTCTCGTATTCCATTGAGTGCCGGACAGTCGAGTGAACCCTCATAAGTAGCCAGGAGCAATTCTGCTAAGCGAGCGGGCTGATCATCCGCTAGAGGTTCAAATTCTAGTTTTCCATTGGGCTGCACTGGTGGGAAATGGCTTTCACCGACCGTCAGATAGTTCAAGAGGGCAAGAGGCTTGAAATCACCTGCTACGAGCATTCGTGGATCTATGTGTGTTTCGGGTCGGGTCAATATCTGCGCTAGAGCTACTGCACGTTTGTCCAGAAATTCCGTCGCCGCCCGCACGAGATCCAGAGCTGCCGGGTGATCTGTCTGCGGGAGCCAGACCACTGCGGTGCGTCCGGGTTGGATTTGAACCCAAATGACAGCAGAAATTTCTCCGCAGCTCTGCGCAATCAACAAACCCGAAAATGGCTCAGCATCGTTTTTGTTGATGGTATTGAGCGCGTGCAGGAGGCCGTCCTGTTCGTCTTCTGCCAAACCCGCGTGCAGCACTCGCAAGGCGTCGGCACATTGATGGGCAGGGCAGGTGGATATTTCATACGACTCAGGCATGGCTGCAGGATAATCCATTTGAGCCTGATTGCGTAGCACGCAGGTCTACCAGTAGCGGTCTCTTTTGTCGAGACTTTCGACCTGCTGCCGGGGCACTCGGCTGCGGGGAAAAAAGGTTTTCCACCCCGGTTTCTCTTCGTTCTCCGCAGCCTGTTCCTCTTCAGGTGGGGGGCTCTGCTGCGCAACTTCAGCAGGCGTTTGATGGGCAGGTTGTGCAGCCTCAGGTGGATGCCGCGCGTTCTGAGCCAGCAGGGGCTCGCTCGAACCAGGACGTTGCAATTCGAGCTCTACGGTAAAGCTTTTGTGGGGCGCATTGGCCCAGAGTACGGGAGCGGGGCGAGTATGCAATTCGCTGAAGACCTGGGTTTCGTTGCGAATCTGGTAGAGTTGCTCGGAGGCGATTGGGGTTGCCTGACGTTGGAAACCATACCGATTGACAACAAGCATCACGAGTCCCGTTGTATCGCCCGTATTGCCATAAAACGAGATACGCTGGAGGAGGCCATTGGAATCGAAATAATAGGTGAGTGACCCAGCCAAATCCTGCAGTCGGGTGCCACTAACTAGCGGAACGCGGATACCAAAAAGTCCCAATTCTGCCAGGGCAGTCGATTTGCGAGCCCAACGCTGGTAAACCCATTCCTTGCTGATATCGAAACGAAAGATTTCGGAAAGCGACATACTACGAACGCCTTCCAGCGGTGTTGTCGTCGCGTAGATTGGATTACTAGGCCCTTGGGGTTGCTGGGTTAATTCAGGAGATAACTTTGGCAAATCGCTGCCATTAGCTGAGATGTCTGCCTGGGATGGCTTTGAATCCCAGGAGGCATCCAGGTTCGTCTCCTGGGTTGCCATATACGGAACCCCTACAGCGGCGGCCAATAATACGGGTGCACCTAATAAGCGAGAAAACATCTTGTATGCCTTTGGGAATTATAAAAACTACGGGGAATGCATCAAAACGTGCCTGCGGTCGCTATCCTCATGGCTTTGCCAATAAAGACTCTCTATTTAGACTATTCAGAAACCCTGCGATTGCCTCCCGTATTGGTTATTAATCGACCTATCAAAGATGTGGACTTGCAGCGGCAGCCCTTTCCCAGACTAAGCCTTGCTACCCATGCGAACCTTGCCATCACCACAAAAGATCCTTTTGGGAGGCTCGTGTCAGGCACGAAGATGATGCTTTGAGTGACCTTGCCGATTATGCCTGGTTAACGGGCAATACTGCTGCCCTTCTTCTGGAAGAATGTCTGGTGGATCAAGCTCCCCTACATCGCCAATTGCAACGGCTGCGCAAAGTTCTCAGTCCCCAGCAGGCCGGCCTGGTTATTGAATTGACCAGTTTGCGCCGTCGAGCCGAGACCAAATTTGGCCGTCTGGCCTCCAAAATGTTTTTTACAGAACTGGCTTTGCAGCAAGCAACCGATCTTTGGACCGCAAGCTATAAAGCTTCTCGTTTGAAAAACGACCAGCCTGTGCATGATTATTGTTGTGGGTTGGGTGGTGATTTAATGGCACTGGCACGGCGCGGTCCTGCCGTAGGTTGGGATCGGTCCGCAGAAATGGCTCACCTGGCCACTGCCAAT
>PATG01000007.1 GCA_002713555.1 Planctomycetaceae bacterium | reverse complement strand
CTTAAATCAACCAATCGATCGATAGTGTGATCTAACCAATCTCCGTACTTTGAAACCTTATCATAAGCCCTGGCAACTGCTCCATCGAGTGCATCCAATTCTGCCGCGATGAGTAGCAGTGCAAAGGCGCCAAGTAATCTCCAAGCACCATCAGCGTCTCTAGAAGCCGTGGCCAAGAGATAGCAACAGCCTGCAGCAAACAGGACACTAATCCAAGTTAGTGTTGCAGGATCAACGTTTGACATCCTATCCACAATGGGTTTCAGCATTTTCGTATGAATTCCTCTTGCTTTTTCAAATGCCATTTAATCCTCTCCGTGAATTTCCTGAATCCAATCAATTGGTTCGCTTGGCCTCCGAGGTTTGAATCCATCTGTAATCCAAGCCTCTGCAGACGCAATCATCGACTCCAAACCATCTTCCGAATTCAACTCCAAATGTGGTAAATCTAGGCACTCTGCGGCGATTAATCCAATCAATTCACAATCGATATTTTCACTAATTTTTTCTGCTGAATACGCTCTATTTTCAAGTCGTTCTCGAAGAGCCGAGGGATTGCACCGAATGACGATCACTGCATCGATTGGAAGCAAATGTGAGAGATGTCCATCGATGAGTAAACAATCCATTTGTGGCCAAGTCACAACTTCTCGAAGTGTTTCAACATCGATTGGAGCCGCACCATCCTCATCGATTTCTTCTATACATCCATGCTGAATCGCAAGCTCTTGCACACTGATTGATGGCCATTTTGCTTTTTGACAAAAGGAGGTTTTTCCCACACCTGGTGTGCCGGTGACCGCGATTCTTTTTCCGGTCATTTCATCACGCCATCAATTCATTCTTTGAGCCACGGTTAAACAACCCGAGCCCAGCAATCCTAGGAATACGGTGACGGGCCAAGCGAAAGTTACCTTGACACTATATTGGACATCGACAGACGTCCCTGCACCGAATCCCGCGCCTCCGTCAACAGGATAGTATACATCACCGGAAATTTCGTGTGTGAATGTCTGTGCATCTTTCGAATTGGGACCACCTGCGGCAAAATTTACCGAACTTTCTCCACCACAAACCGAAGAAAGACCATTGCTTGGCGCACATCGTTCAAACTCATCTTGCGTGATGAGTCCAACCCATACATCCTCATCCCATTCAATTGTCAATTCTGCATTGATGAGGGCTGCTGGAATCGCACTCTCGGTTAACGGATCATCCGCGAATCCAACTTGATTGACAGGTGGAACGGTAATATCAGTGATTTCATCTTCATAGGTATAGCCCACCAGTCCACCAATCATGAGAATACCACAAACGATGGTCACGAGAACAAGTATAGGTTTCATAGAATCACTCACGGATGTAGGTAGAAAGCCGCGCCCATTATCACATATGTTCCCAACAACATGGCTCCTTCAAGCCAGTTGCTCTTCCCATCAGATGCAATGGTATTTGCAATCAGAACAGACAAGAATACGGCTATGGTTTCAAAGATGCCGAAGTTGAAGCCCAAGTCAACACCGACAATCCATGCGAGTAGGATCATGACAGGTGCCACAAACACAGCAATTTGAGTCGATGAACCGACAGCGATAGCAAAGGACAGGTCCATTTTGTCACGCTTGGCGACTGTGACCGCAGTGAAATGTTCAGCAGCATTTCCAAAGAAAGGTAGCAAGATTACACCGATGAAGAGTGGTTTGAGATTGAGTTCTGTAGCGGCATCACTGATTGAATGAACCAAGATTTCAGCCATCACTCCCAGCACAATCGTTGCTAGAATCAGCAAAACAATGGCTTCACGATATGACATCAATGGGTCATCATGGTGATGCTTACCATCCGTTGCAAACAGCTCTTGATGTGTGCGAAGCTGGAACAACAGAAACAGTCCATATAGTGCGATGAGGATGATTGCTGCAAAATGGGACAAATTGAGAATTGCTTGCTCTGATATGTTTCCTTGAACAGCGTAAATGTATGCAGTTGGCATGGTCAAAGTCACAACTGCGAGCAACAACAAGGTGCTGTTCGCACCCACAGCAGTTGGGGAGAAGGATTGCTCCTTGTGATGGATTCCTCCCCACACGAATGCCAGACCGAGAACCAGTAACAGGTTGCCCAGAATGGAACCGACAAGCGATGCTCTGACGATGTTAATCATGTCTTCACTCTCACTAATTTTCCCCTCACCTGCCAGCTCTGCTGCCGCAAAGATTGCTGCACCAGCGATAATCATCTCTGCAGCATTCCCAAAGGTAGCATTGAGCAATCCTCCAATGGATTCACTGGTTCTTAGCGCGATTTCTTCGGTGGCCTTCCCCATCAGAAAAGCGAGTGGCATAATGGCAATCATCGATGCCAAAAATGTCAATCCTGAATCGTGCAAACTAAACTTTGCGTAAAGCGCGACTGGAATCCCAATTAACAGAAAGTTGAGTTTTACCTTCATTGGGTTGATGGCATCCATCATCCCCTTCCAACCTTCGAATGCTTCTTCATCGATTGTCGACTCAACTGACATCTCGCTCGCCTCGTTGCGACCCGAACCCGCCCATGAAGGCATCCCTTACAATATTGATATTGGAGTGTAATTTCCCCATGGCTCTAGCGCGCGGGTAGTGCAATGTGATGGTGCTGTTTGAGGGTTACACATCACCGGCCCTTGTGGTAACCATATTGCATATTCAACCTCCAAGTCGCTACCGGGGAAATCGGTCGTGATGAAATTCGCACCCGTGAGCATTGCCAAATCAAACCGGGTATAGTTGACCTCTTGCGCCTCAACTGTGGCAACATCAGGGCGTGTACGAATCATGAACCCCAATTCGGACGCGTTGCGAAGTCGATCCCCATGGGTTTCAGGATTTACAAATGAAATGACACTGGCGAGTGAATGATTCTCCTCAACGATTGCAAACATCGATTGGTTTTGCAATGTTGGATTCTGTGAAACATAATAATCTCGGATTTCGGTTTTGTCCAGTAGAACGAAGACGACCTTCCCTCGACTCTCCTCGAGCGTCGGCCAACCGATGCCGGTGACTGCAGTTCGTAAATCCGACATATTACCCCGAACATCTGTGGGCGTGATTTGTTTCTCAGCAGGCCATGTTTGATTGATATCTTCCTGAATCATATCCAATATGTTCAATTCCTGAACCAAGAAGGGTTCATCCTTGGGTTCGACAAAAATCCACAACGGAGCATGATGCTGGTTGGCATTGGACCAATCCAACAGAACTTGCATACAACCTGCAAATCCCAAGCAATTGGTCCCCGGATCTAAGTTCGTATGATACACACGCAAACCCATGCCAGGAATATAGTGTACATCTAACTCAAATTGCCGAACACCCAACCGATCGGCTTGGACCGAGAGATTTGCATGAGTGTAATTGTTCTCTGGTGTGATGGACGAAGCCCCGGGTGTTTTTTCATGGTATGAGTTGTGTGTGCCCTTCATTCGCAAATGATTCAGACGAATTTCTTCAAGTGGCTCTTCGACAACTTCGACTTTCATTTCCACCTCATCTTCTCCAAAACAACCAGTCAGCGATGTGAGGAGTAGGAGGATGGTCAGACTGACTGCAGTCTCTTTCATTTCGGCACCTACACATGCGAATAATACGTTCGAACAGCTTCTTCCAATTGCTCAAACACTTCGGATTCGTTAAGCGTCAATGTGATTCCATCTCGTCGTAATGGTTGACCATCTACCCACATGTCTAGACAATGGGCATTGCTGTAGATTAGGTTCGCGAGCAGCCGCCGCCCGTCGCGACCGATTGGCCGCATCCGGATGTCATTCAAATCCCAAGTTACCCAGTCTTTGGAATCTCGAACTCCGAGCTCATAGGTTTCAACCGGGTCCAATAGAGTTGCATCCCAGTGATCGTGCCTTTGGATCAAACTGGCCGCTTTCATTTCGGCTCGCATATCGAGTGCATTATTGCTTGCAGCTCCATCAGTTCCCAACCGAACATCGACTCCGGCATCGATCATGGCAGGATATGACATGGTTCCTCCAGTTGCTAATTTTTGGTTACTCACTGGACAGTGAACAGCATGCACCTCATGCTCGGCTAGAATTCGCATTTCTCGCTTAGTAACCCAGCCACAATGAGCGCAAACAGTCCCCTCTTGGAAGTACCCTATACTGTCTAGATATTCGATTGGATACATGCCATGTTTCTCATGGCAATCTGCAACTTCTTGCCGGGTTTCTGAGGTGTGGATGCTGAGGGTACAACCCGTAGCACTGGCAACATCTGCTGCTTTCTTTAGCATCTCTTCGGGGCAGGTGTAAACCGCATGGGTTGCGATACCAAATTGGACTCGATTTGGTGCTTGTGAACCAGTTCTAACCAACCCTTCGACATGACGTAAAGCATCGCCAGATCCAGGTTCAAAATTGGGTGTCAATCCATCTGTGATGGGTCCACAGACGATTCCTCGTAATCCAGTTTCAACCAATACTTGACCGACGATTTCTGGGTGATAGTACATGTCACACGCGAATGAGGTACCCGTGGAAATCAGTTCGGCCGCAGCCGCTCTCGTACCAATTTCAACAAACTCGGGTGTCAGTCCTTTTTCCGTTGGGAAAATACTCTGTTCCAACCATTGCATTAGGGGCAATCCTTCACCCATTGAACGATTCAAAATCATGGCGAGATGTGTATGCCAATTTTGGAATGTTCGAGTAATTAATCGACCTTCACCATCGATATTGTACTCTACATCTTCGTCCCCGATGCTACGTGACCAATCTCCATTTGGATACAGTATGAAATCTCCGTGATGTGGGCGACCATCTACATCGATGAGCCAGGCATCAGTATAGCGGACAACGCCGTTTGTCTCATCCGCCATAACAGGTCGAGAATACCGACCCACCATGAGGGTTCTTGCCTCAACTTGAAATCAGTCCCTTCTATGGAAGGCCGATGACGGACCCCTATCGCACACTCGGGGTTTCGAAAGATGCACCCCATGCTGAGATTAAACGTGCCTTCCGCAAGTTGGCACGTCAGTATCACCCTGACCGAAATCCTGACGATGCCGCGGCTGAAGAACGATTCAAATCTGTTCAGAATGCATGGGAACAGTTGGAGACACCTGAGAAACGAAGACAGTACGACGAAGAGCAACAGATGAAACAGGCCTTCGGAGGGATGGGTGGTATGCCTGGAGGCATGGGTGCCTCAGGTCTTGATGATCTCTTGCGACAATTCATGGGCGGAGGTCGGTCTCAACAATCTCCATTTCAAAATCGTCCACGTGCCCCTCAACCCGAATCGGTGAAAGGTGCCGACATCACAGCGCCCTTGGACATCGACATTGAGCAGGCGATGGAGGGTGGAAAAATTCAGTTTATACACAATCGATTGGTACGCTGTTCAGAGTGCAATGCGAGAGGCTGTGCACATTGCACAAATCTTGGTGTTCGACGGAAAAAGACACGCCTTACAATTAATGTTCCCAAGGGGGCTAAACATGGTCAACAACTCAAGTTACCTAAGATGGGCAATGAACATCCGACAGGAGAACCGGGAGATTTGACGGTTACCCTTAGAATCGACGCTGAAGAAGGGCGGAGATGGGAAGGAGATCACCTGATTCAGGAAGTCCCAGTTGCATATTCTGTTTTGATGTTGGGTGGTGATGTTCGAGTTTCTACACCTGCCGGGAAAACGGTTTCAGTCAAGGTTTCAAAGAATACTCGTATCGGCGATCGAAAGCGACTACCGAAGATGGGATATGCTGGTTCTGACTTGGATATTGAGTTTATTTTGGATGAACTGGATTCTCTCAATGACGCACAAGTTGAGGCACTGGAGTCACTCAGAAATTCTGGCTTGTGAATAAACATCCCCTTATAGGGGATAATTTCGCAATATGTACGATTCTGATGGCCACATTCTCCGATATTGTGGATGTTGCCATTCGAAATCGCTTCAAATTTCATATCGCCGTGATTCTAATTTCCGTTCTCATGGTTCCGGGATTGATTCAGACCCTTACCCCGATTGATGTCGAAGCATATGACATGGAAAGTCCAGAAATGGAGGCTGAGCAGGTCATCGATTCTGAGTTTTCGGCAAAGGAATTAACCGTTGGTTTTGTTGTCGCCGTAAGAGACCCCATCCATATCGAGTCCGGCAGACAAGCACCCCATCTCAAGCAGGACGGGACACCCGATCGAATCAATCTACCCATTCCTCAAGAAATCGGTCTTTACCAAGGGCTGGAATCTGGACATTCTGGAGAAGGAATTCCAGAAGGAGGAGTGTTTAATCTGACCTTCTTGCGTGAGCTCGAGCAAAAAGTCTTGATTGCAAGAGGAGACCCCCTCTCTGAATATTATCGACCAGTAGTGAGTGAACTCACAGGTGAAAGCGCAAATGGGACCCTCTCGCTTTACGAGCAATTTGAAGCATTCATGGCAAATCGCTCACTCCTGACTCGCTCTTCCCTCGATCCTTTTGGAAATGAAGTACAGCCATCGACCAACTGGTCAGACTGTAATTACTCCAATGCGGATGGTGAATTGATTGAATTTGAATGTCTAGATTACCACGATGAGAATCTCACTCAGGCGCATATCGATTTGGCTGCAAATCGAATGATTCTAGCCAGTCCCAATGTGTTCATGCGATGGACAACCAATGATCGTGCCTTCCTTCCAGTAGAGGGTAGCCCTGCCATAGGTCCTGTAAATGGAGACCTAGGGGAGGATGGGACGTTCAAAAATGCAGTATGGATGCCTGGACGTTGGTCTGCATCCGCTTCATGGATTTTGATACAGTTGGATCGTGAAGCCATGGTTGAAGATGGTTATACATTCGACACAGGTGAAGCCCGCTCCGAGCCAGGTTCAATGACTTGGAATGGTCTTGATCTCTACATCACTCCACCCAAATTGACACCTGAAGATTGCTTGCAAGGTAAAGAATCAGGGCAAGACCCTTGTTCTGGTGATTTAGCACTCATTTCTCTAGAACAGAGTATTCGCACCTCCGATCAAATCGCTGTTACCACAGTCGCGCCCCCAATCGGTATCAATCTAGAAGTCAATCGAGAACTTCAGGAATCAGTGATTCTGTTGGCGATTATGTTCTTGTGTGTGCTTCTCCTTTTGTGGGCAAGTCTACGGCGAATTTCTGATGTGGCAATTGTCGGCATGACCCTTGGATTCAGTTTACTGTGGATGCAAGGGATGGTCGGCTGGGGGATTATTATTGGGAATTTACTGGACATCAAAATCATCAGTCGAAGTCAATTTAGCAATCTCTTACCAATCCTGATTCTCGCTTTAGGCATTGATGATAGTTTGCACGCACTCCATCGCTACAAAGAAGAGCGAGGCAATGGGAAAACCACCGATGAAGCCGTGCAAATCAGCCTCTCTAGAGTTGGTCGCGCCATTATGCTGACCTCTCTAACGACGATGGCCGCATTTGCAGCCAATTTCACGTCAAGTATCCCTGCGTTGCGCTCCTTCGGGCTTGAAGCCGCACTGGGTGTCGCCTCTGCATTTATTCTCACCGGATTATGGGCGCCACTGATTCGCTTCGACATCGATACATGGTTGCAAAATCGCAATCGGTTACAGGAAGAGAAGGACCGGTTGTACATGGTTCCAAAGCATTGGTTGTCTCGATTGTCGGGGGGTTCGGCATGGGCGGCACCGGTGATTCTCGTCATTTCGATTGTATTGACAGCAATTGCCACTCCAATCATGCTCTCCCTAGAAGGCGATTTCAAAGTTGAGGATTTCATTGAAGAGGAATCCGAAATTGCTCAATCTGTATTCCTCATCAACGAACGATTTAGTTCCGAGGGAGAACCCGGTTTGATGTTAATTGAAGGCGATATGCTGGATCCAGAAGTATACTCCGCAATTGATGAACTCCGGCTCAATATGAATACACCAAGTCCTGAAGATCCAAATCGGTTTACTACATTGCCAACTGGTTTGGTTGAGTTGCATGCCATCGATGAGCTTGTAGATTGGTCGATTGGTCGATTCCTGTATGGTGCTGAACCTTTCCAAGATGCAGGGTGGAATACATCACTTCCAGGCAATGGAGTCAACTGTGAGAGTTTGAGCACAGGCCTGCCCGATACCAATTCGCGTGGGTGCTTGCAGTTCCTGTTTGGCTTCTTGTCATATTATGGGATTCCAGGTGCAGGGCAAATCCCAGAAATACCGCCTAGTATCACGGCATTGTACATCTCTCCTGAGTGCGAATTGAATCCCAATGCGACACATCTGTGTGCTGATGGTAGCGACCCGAGTTATGACCGGATGACACTGCGCTGGGGCCTGATTAAGCCTGAACAATTCACCATTACCAAGCAAGCGCTTGCAGAACTTGAACGCGATATGATTCCATTTGCCAATCTTTCCAATGGAGAGATGATGGAACGAAGTTCGTTGGATTCAGTAAGCGAAGAATATCCAGTAACTTGGGCCATTTACACAGGTTCTCCCGTAACCCGTTACGTTGCTGCATCAAGTATGCAAGACGAACTCCAGGGCACATTGATTCTAGGCGTATTCTTCTGTCTGTTGACTCTTTGGTGGGGATTCAGACCTCCAATTAACCAGTCGCTTGCTGCACTAAATCGGGGCCGTGAAGAGATGGGTTTGTTGGTAGCATGGGGGTTGCTTGCAGGCGTCGGCATCGGTCTTGTCATGGGTCAGGTGTACGGAGGCACAGTCGGCGGAATTTGCGGTTTACTTGTATTCTTCTTGAATTTCTTTTGGGGAGAGCGGGCCTTGGGGTTGGCCATGATTACTACCTTCCCAATTCTCATTGTTGTCATCTGGTTGTATGGGATGATTGCAGTTGCAGGCTATGGTCTCAACATGGTCACCGTTGCCATCGCGGCCATGAGTCTTGGCGTTGGAATTGATTACGTGATTCACGTGGTTGAACGCTATCGCGAAGAACGCGAAAAAGGTCGCTCAGTCCATTCATCTCTAGTTGCGATGGGTGGCGCATCAGGTCTCGCTTTGGTCGGTTCCGCGGTCTCAGATGTAACCGGGTTTGCCATCATATCCTTCTCACCCATGGGCTTCTTTTCGGCGTTCGGCTTGTTTTGTGCACTGATGATTGCACTGAGTTTCATCGCCTCTATGATTATCACAAGCAGTGTCTTTGGAATGATTGGTTGGCGAGAAATTCAAGCCGAGTCGAAGAAAGCCGGTGGTATTCGGCAATTACAAATTGATGCTGAGCATCGAATAGGTATCAGCAGGAGTGTATGATATGTCCAATCCTCCCAAGTTGAAGCAACTTGAACGTCGTGAGACTGACATGGTGTTGCGATGGAATGATGGCTCTGAGCATACCCTGTCCTATGCTGAAATGCGTTATTGGTGCCCTTGTGCGAACTGTAAACCTCGACGAGAGAACGAAGTTCGTTCTCAAGCACTTCGCAATGAAATCAATCGACTAAGGAATGAGAAACCCAAGGCTGAAAACGTTGGAGGCTACGGTATTCGCTTCACATTCGATTCGGGTTGCAATTCAGGAATTTGGAGTACGGACAAGCTTCATGCGATTGCCACAGGTTCCCCAGATCCAGATTCTCTTTGAAGTGCGAAGAGTGATAACTGTGACCTTTGTCGTTTGATTTGCGAAGATGTGGGTTGACCCGCCTCTTCGCTTGAGGCGATGATATGAACCCCGATACCGAAGGCGATGATGATTGGACCAAATACGCCGATACTGGGTATGAATCGTCGTACGACCCTTGGGCAGATATGGTGACTGCCGAAGAAACAGAGGAAGTCGATTTTGAAGAGGAATTCGATGATTATGAAGAAGACCAAACATCCATCCGAGAAGTTCCTCGTTGTCCTGCTCCTGCCGGTATTGAGCACGCGATTCGTATAGGAACTTGTGACCACTGTTTGGGTCGAATCGCGGGAGTTCGAATTGCGGGTGATCCGCTCGATTTGGTCGGTCAACGCGTTCGAGGTCAAGCCTTGGAACGAGACCCTGAACTGAAGGTCAACGACGATGTGGACTGCTGCCCATTTTGCGAAGACTTATTCCTGGATTTAGATTTAATTTCAACCCGAATTGCAAAAGCAATCGAAGGGATCGAATGTTCGAAAATACAACTTGGCATTCATTTTGCAAAAGATCAAGTTGCGGCTGAAGAGGTCTTGCGCACCTCGATAGCCGCAACTGGAAGTCGTCCGTTAAAATCCACACTTTCTGATTCCATTCAGGTTGCTGTGGCAGACAAGGTTCCCGGCATTCAATGGGTCAAGGAACGCCCCGAAGTCATGATTTTGTTAGACACATTAACGCTAGGTGTTAACGTCGATATACGTGCGCTCTTTATGTACGGTCGTTATCGCAAATTGGAGCGAGGAATTCCGCAAACCCGCTGGCCTTGCCGTGCATGTCGGGGCCGAGATGGAGGTTGTGAATCTTGCAATTGGACCGGGCAGCAATATCCCGATAGCATCCAGAGTTTAGTTTGTGAAATACTGGTCAAGCGAACCGAAGCAAAGTCAGACGCGTTCCATGGAATGGGTCGTGAAGACATTGACGTACAATGCATTGGCAACGGCCGTCCGTTTGTTGCTGAACTGAAATCACCCCTTCGAAGAACAGTCGATTTTGACAAGTTAATGAAAGAAATTAACAAAGCGGCCAAAGGAAAAATTGAGGTCACTGGGCTGAGGAATTCAAATCGAGCAGAAGTCGCAAGAATCAAGGAAACCAAAGCAGAGAAATCCTATACAATTCGATTCACCTGTGATCATGGATTGGAACCAGACGAAATCAAGACACGGATTCAATCACTTTCTGGGCAGGTGTTAGAACAGCAAACCCCGCAGCGTGTTGCGCACAGAAGAGCCGACAAAATCCGTAAGCGGAAGGTGGTGTCTATCGACAATGTCCATGTCGAAGACAACGAAATCGAATTTGATGTTCGTTGTGAATCGGGGACCTATGTCAAGGAACTGGTGCACAGTGACGAAGGTCGAACAAATCCATCCGTTGCAGCTGTCTTAGAGGCAGACTGCGAAGTCATTTGGTTGGATGTGAAGGATATTCATGCTGACTGAATGTCATTTTTTGCAGGCGGTGCGCTTAATTAGGGGCGGCAGGTCGCCCGATTCCCCCTATAGGGGGAAATGGAGGCCATCAAATGCGTCGAAGTAAGGGAACCCGTCAAGGTACACGCAGTATTCTCAAGCGCTCGAAGTCACAGCGCGGTCGATTGAACATCCGCAGAGTCATGCACGCATACGAACCCGGTGACCGTGTTGCCATCGTACTCGATGGTGGCCAGCAGAGGGGAATGCCTCACCGTCGATTCCAAGGTCGCACCGGATTTATTCAAGAACAGCAAGGTAGTGCCTACGTCGTTGCTGTCAAGGATGGAAACATGCAGAAGACAGTCATTGCCCGACCTGAGCACCTTCGCCCACTGGAGTGAGATATATGTCAGAAAGAGAATACACCGATTACGCCAGTGTTCGCGATGCACTTCTTGATGCACAAAATCGTCGTGGATTTTTGTCCTACGAGCAGAAGTTAGCCCTACAGCACGCCGAATGGGCGGCAAGCGATCAAAGAAATGGTCACAAGACTGATTCCGGTGTATACCGGGCACTAATCAACGATTTGATGGAGAACGAGAAGCTTGCGGAGCATGCCGATATTTGCGCCAAGATTGCTGAGATGATGCCACTGAGTGCAGAAGAGGTTCGCTCCATTCTTGCGAGCAAGCGAATCCCGATGGATAGCGGAGAAGTTGAGGCCATCGTCGACGCGGTCCGCAAGCAAATCCTGTGATTTGCAAATATAGGTTTGATTTAGACCGTTTTATTCTTGAGTCAACACCATTTTCGGAGTTCTGATAGCATGCAATCTAGAGGCCACTCTTCTGATGGCAATCCGATGGATGGTGAAACACATGCACGTGTATTGGACCATCAGCCAAGCGGATTGATTCAAGCGATTACAGAGAAAGGCATGCATTTGATTCGAATGCGAGCATCTGTGGATGGCACAGTACATGTTGCCGGTACCATGATTGAACTTGGAACCGTGAATGTACTTGGGACCATTCGGCATCGAGACCTTACATCTATCGCTCAATCATGTTTGCATGTTGTGATTAAGAGCATTCTTTCTGAAAATCCAGAAGTCTGTCTTTCATTCTACAACCGCGCTGGGAATCTGACTCTAAAGATGCACGCCTTCCAACTCTTGGAGGGCATCGGAAAATCAAAGGCACTTTCCATGGTTGAGATTCGTGGACGTGTTGGCTGGGAAACCATTGCTTCTTTAGATGAAGCTTGCCAAATCGATGCCGCTGACCTTCTTGCAAATCGCTTGTGCCAGGAAATAGCAGATCCGCACATGAAACCGAATCTTCTTGATTTGCTCATTCGTGCTTGAGGGATTAAAATGGAGCGCAATGCGCGCTTTTTGGTTGATATCTTACGAGACAATCAACCGACAAATCGCGAATTAGGACAGCATTATTTGTTTGATACATCTGTTCTTAATTCAGCAATCGAGATGGCAGGTAATCTCACAGAATTACATGTTCTTGAAATCGGCTGTGGCCCAGGAACGCTGACTCATCATCTACTTCTCGCAGGCGCTCGCGTAAGCGCGATTGAAATTGATGAGGGCTCTTTACGCCATATGCAATTACAGTTCCAAGAGGAGTTGGTTGCTGATCAATTGTTCTTGATTGAGGGTGATGCCTTAACGGTTGAATGGCCACAAGATATCGATGTGATTATTGCCAATATCCCTTATCAAATATCCAGCCCATTATTGGAACGAATGCAAAGGAAATTCCGCACAACTCCTGCAGTTTTGCTCGTGCAGGAAGAATTTGCAGAGCGTATGGCCATGGCGATTGGACCACTTGATCGAGGTCCCCTCGGCCTCTCTCTGTGGTTGGATTTTCAGGTAGAAATCGGTCGCCGTGTCCCTCCATCTTGTTTCTCCCCTCAACCCCGTGTGTATTCGCGATTGGTTCGATTGGAACCCTTTGACCGCCTTGCATCAATGAATAGTGATATCGATCGGAGATTGTTCAGGCAAATGACCTCGCAATGTTTCACAGACCGTCGCCGTAAACTTCGCAATTTACTCAAACGCGCTCCGCGTCGTCTTTCTCGAATTCCAGGTTGGCACCGAGAACGATGGACTGGGGCAATGAATGCATTGAAAGAACACCCATTGATGGATGAGCGACCCGATATGCTTGAGCCAGAAGACTGGGTCGAACTTTGTGAACTGATTTTGGCGTTTGAGCCGTGAGTATGCGGATGCATACGACAACGAGTTGATAGGGAAGCCCCCTATCCGGTGGACGAGTGGGGGGTGCGTAGATGCAGGGCCTTTGGCCCGAATTCCGTGACTTCAAGTAGGTCGCAAGGTACTCTAACTACTCAGGGGGGGCGATTATGGCAAAGAAGGACACCTACCTTGCGTTGTTGCGCAGGGGTGTGGATGAAACCACAGCAATGACGCTCGCTGATTCCGGCCTCAAGATTGGGGAAATCAAAAAATTGGACAAAGAACAGTTGGTCCAAAACTACGGCCTCAAGGATGAAATTGCACGTTCTGTGCTCGAGGTTTTGCAATCCGGCTCAACAGGAAAGGCCAAAGAGCGTTATTTGTCGAACGTTCTTTCGGGTCCAGAAAAGAAACCGATGGATAAGATCGAAGAGCAGCGATTCAAGCGCCAGCAGAAGGATATCCTCCTTGAATTACAGGAGGAAAAAGACCGTCTCAAACTGGCTAAAGTCGAGCAATTCCGCAGCCAAAAAGTCGTTATGAACCGGCTAGGGAAAACCATCGAATTAATCGTCAAACTTGAGAATAATTTTGATGACGAATCCAAAGAAGAGCAACGCTCAAAGATTCGAGACCAACTTGAAACCCGTGGACTTGAAGCCGCTCGAGACCACGAATTGCTGGAACTTGAAGGCACACCTCAAGACATCGTCGACTTCCGTCGAAAGATAGTCCCCAAACTCTGTTTCCATGCCTGTCCAACATGTGGTGAAGAAATGGATCCTCGCTCAAGTGTTAACATGGATTTAGGTGACGATTTCGGTTTTATTTGTTGGGAATGCGAGCATGAGTTCTCTTCTGACATGTCTCTTGTAGTCGAAACTCGACTTGAGTCAAAGAAAGACTGGATCAATATCGACCCTAAGCGAAAGCCGAGGGAGAAGGTGCTTCGTCCACCTCGTGCAAAAACATCGCGTAAGGATGTCATCGCTGCAGAGCTTTCTGCCACTGGTGCGGATGCAGACACTATCGCGGCTGCAGTCGAGGAAAGCAACTTGACCAGTGGACTGATGTCGATTAACGATTGGATCGATCAGACCTTGGCGGTTAAGGGATACATCCAGGCTCAGGAAGATCGAGAGGATTTCATTATCGCAACTGGCGCGGGTGCAACCAAGTTCAACAAATGGATGAAGAAGGCAGGTTTGGCCTTCAACAAGCAGTCAGGTCGTTGGACTCGCTGGGAAGAGAATTGAGGCTAACGCTATGGCTTGAGGCCGCTACGGTCTCGACATGATGATTCCCGCGCACGCCCTTGCAGGAATCGTATGCATTCATCTCGGATTGATGGTTTCACGTGGCAAAAAACACTGGCTGTGGCTTGGTCTCTTCTTCGCCTTCTTGTCGCATGCGTTAATCGATACCTTGGCCATTTTCACTTACCACGATGCTAGTCCCTCGGGCTCACCTTTCTCACAATTCGTGTTCTGGTTCTGGATTGCGGGAGCGGCATCAGTCATCTATTGGGCCCTGCAAAACGATCGAAGATATGGTTACGGAATCCTCGTAGCTCTTTCCTACGACCTTTGGGACCACTGGATTTTGAGAACTATTTCTTGTAGTCAAGAAGGGTTTCCTGAAGGGTGTATGAGTTTGTATGCGTATGAACATCTGCACTTACACCAACTTGAATGGCTGATTTTGGATAGCGTGTTTGCAGGTGTTGAGCGACATTATGGAGATGAGGAATTCTTCATTGTCGAATTGGTATTCGCGGTGTTACTATGTTTGTCAGTATGTTGGTTACGAAAACGAGCACCACTTCCAGTGACTGATGAAGAGGAATGATTCAGGTTCGACCAACATGGCCAATCATGCTCCCATGAGAAGTGGCATAGTCATCGCTGTCGCTCGAAGAAATTGTAATTTCCTCACATTCTCATAACGATTGCCCGCTTCTATCGAGGGGCAAGGAGTAATCAAACGATTTCGTCTAACAGGTTACAGAACAATCTGAATTACAGAAATTGGTTCAAATTTGAGAAAATGGTTTGATAGTTTTCTTGTAAACGATAGTTTGATTCTGAGTGGGCCTTTCATCGAAATTGACCTTTGCAAAGTAAGTTTTCGGGCTCAATGATACCTGTCCTAAATCTTCAACTTCAAGAATCGAATGGTGCACATTACGAAATCCACCAGACGAAATATGATGACCTTGAGTATATTGAATAAATCGATCATGCATCATCCCATCTGAGAAATCTTCAGCGGAACAATCGATTATTTCAATAACTATTTTTCTTGAATTATTCGGAGTCAAATTACTTACAATCAATTCAGCAGCCTTTTGCATTGTAGGCTTTGCTTTACTCAACCACTCCTTCCAATCCTGCTGTAATCCTTCAGAAAATTTCTCATATGTCGGTTGTTCATCATCCTGTTTGTCGTATTGGTTGAATCGAAATCGCACCATTTTATCTCGAAAATCACTCCATCGGGCCATTTCAGAGAAAATCGAAATTTTCTGCACATTTTCACTAATTGAATGCAGTATCAGATTCAATGAGCGGACAATAGGAAATAAATCCCCTGTAAGCTTGTCAAAATCCTCATTGTATCCGGGTTTTTCACTTTCTAACAATAATTTCGAAGTACACTTGAGTAGGTACCTATCATAGATTGAAATCGAGTTTGAATTTGCCGTTATCATTTGAAATTTCTTAGTGAATTCTTCTGCATTGGTAATGAAATCAGCAGCACTTGAATTAATCACTGCACGTAACAAATATTCCGGTTCGTCCTTAAGAAAATCTATTGCATTAATT
>PATG01000125.1 GCA_002713555.1 Planctomycetaceae bacterium | reverse complement strand
TGGCCGACGATCCAAATCTGCTTGGCACGGGTGGGGGCAAACTCGATCGTCTGGGGCTGGGCATCGGCAGGGGGGGGGGGGTTTTGATTGTCGTAGACGGTGTCCCAATTCCAGCCGTCCCGACTGAGTCGGACCGTCAGATGCTTGGGCATGCCCAGCTTGTCATCCCGCGGGACGATTTCGATAGAGTGGATCTCCGTTTCGCGGGCTAAATCAATCCTCAGCCAGGCCGGCTCCACCGTCGACCGATTTTGACCGCGACTGCACCAATGGGTTTCGGGATCGCCGTCAATTAAATGGACACCTAAGAGTGGCTGGATATCGCTCCGCGCTGTGCGTGGCATCCTGGGAGGCGTTGCCCCAATCCGATTTGATTTAATCTGCCAGGATTTTTTGGGCACTATTTTTTTTGTCGGCGCTTCGTTTCCTTGCTGCAGAACTGCCGCCGAAGCCAGATCTGGACTCAAGCCGTAGATATAAGAGAAGCCAAATCCATAGACGGGCACCCCACCGCAGTCCGCCCGTACGGCCACTTCGGGCCCCATCCGCACTAGGTCCGCGTTCTGATGCAATGCTCCTTGCGGAGGCCAATGGCCACCCTCGGGTGGTGCCGCTGTTTGGGACTGACAAGGAGTCACCAAACCCATGAGGGACATGAAAACTGCCACAAGAATTAGTTGGCGGAACCTCATTTTGAATACTTCCTTTCAAGTGCAGTTGCTCACTGAAAAACACAATCTTGGGGCATGTATGGGAGTATCGCAAATGTGTTATAAATGACAACACTCTAGCAAACCTTGGAGAAAAGGTGTCAGGAACCTTTTTCTTCGTTATGTCTCTCCACAAGTTCTCAAGTGGTAACAATATTTCTGGATAAGTGATCTATACCATGAAGACTCTTCCCAAAACGCGAATTACTTTCTGCGCCGGGTTACTGTTGCTACTTCTGGGGGTGTCCAGTACGCGTGCTCAGCCACTGGACTTACCGGGATCCTTTGAAATGCAGGTCATGCCAGAGACGGTCGACCTGGTCCAAACTGCTAATTTGGCGATCAATTCGTTTACGCGTTGTACCAATCCAGACAAAAACTATGCGGTCTACTTTCACGGTAATATTACGATCAATCCTATTAGGCTCTCTGGAAATCAACCGGACAGCGTGGCACATTGGAAGCTTGCCGAACCCCTGCTACTGCTCAGGTTGATGACCGGCAACCGTGCGAACTTGCAAGTGGACCAGCATTGGCAAGCCAGCCTGCACGATCTTCCCGATCAGGTCCCTCATACCCATCCCGTGCACTTGGGCCGTGGCCTGGCGGCGGTGGCCGTTCTCTGCGCGCTCACGGAAGACCAACAATGGCAAACACTGGGAATCAAAATCGTCGATCGCCTCGATTCGTTTTGCAAACGGAAAGAAGACTTCGCTTACTTTCCAGTAATCATGCATTTCTTGGCCGACCCAACTCGTACTGTATCTCTTGAGGAATACGACGAGCCCTTCCCCACCGCCTGGCCGGCTATGCATGATGCCTGGCTAGTGGAGGGACTAGTGGCCTTTTACCACCAGACCCAATACCCTCCTGCCCTAGACTTGGCCGGACTGCTGGTAGAACACATGCGCGCGCATGGAAAAATCTTCGGCAACAGCGGCGAATTTCAAGCAGGCCACAATGGTTATCAGGGACCCCGCACGGCTCTCCATTTTCATCGGCATACCAATGTCTTGATTGCACTCTTAGACTACGCCATGGCCAAACGCGACGAAGATCTTGCCAAGTTTGTCTGCCAGTGTTACGAGTACGCGCGTCGGCAAGGCAATCCAAACCTGGGTTTTTTCCCGGAGTATCTTCCCGGAGCTTTCCCAGATGATCGACACGACATTGTGGACTGTGAAGGCTGCTGTGTGGCGGATATGACTCTCTTGGCATTGAATTTGTCTGCCTCTGGTTACGGCAATTATTGGGAGGACGTAGATCGCTACACCCGCAATATGCTTACCGAGATGCAATTAAAAGAATCAACCGCGATTCGCCAGCACATTAGCAAACTACCCCCTTCGCCCGTGGATCCAAAAAACGAAACGGCCCACCAAGCTGCCCAGCGACTGGTCGGCTCCTTTGCCGGTTGGAGTGGGCCCAACGAATTTCGCGTGTGGGGTCCTGGGGTGATGCAGTGTTGTCTGGCAAATTGCAGCAGAACGATTTACTCCGTTTGGGAAAAGATCCAGGAAAAAAAGCAGGATACACTCATCGTAAATCTACTCCTGAATCGCGTATCCGCCGCGGCCACGATGCGAAGTTATCTCCCCTACGAAGGGCGCGTAGAGATTGCACTAAAGGCAGATTTACAGCTCAAAGTTCGCTTGCCCAAATGGCTCGAGTCTTCCACCATGCGTGTCACGGATGAGCAAGGTGAGGACATATCGCACAATCTGGAAGATAGCCATCTCAATATTGATACGGTCCAAGCAGGCAATACGGTCGTGCTGCATTTCGACTTGCCAGAAAAAGAAACCACCGAGCAAGTCGGCCATCTGAAAGCCAAAATCTCTTATCGAGGCAACGAAGTCATAAGTTTCCAACCGGCCGGCAATATCATTCCATATTGGACCGACAAGCAGGTCCATCAGACCAACTGCCCTGAAACGGTAAGAAGCTACTTCGTAGCAGATTCAGTTTACAATCTGCTCGCAATGCCTACTGCAAAAGACTAGAACATACTTTTATACGTGTCATCCATGGGCCATTGCTCTGCAAACGATTTACCGCGAAACGCGCAGCAAGATTGGATAGTCTGGCACCAATAGATTCTTGATAACCGTTCCTTTCGAAGTCACCCGAAACTCGAGATCCTGTTCCACGCCATTTAGAGTATCGATCCCGACGACCTTTTTCGCAACAAAATCAGGAAAAATGATTCTGGCCGGTTTGGGTGTGCAAAGATCCTCAGCACGCTGCGTTTGCCAAACTCCAAACAGCCGGGCCCCATCCGCCTGCACCAGGCGACAAGTCTCGTACGGGGCATCCAACTCGCGAACCTCTGCCGCATACCCCCGGGGCGAAACTCCATCGGTCAACGTGGCCATGGTGCGTAAAGAATAGTAAGCCGGCTGGGGCCACACGGGGCTCTGCGGATCCGCAGAGTGGGTTGCTCGCAGTAGGCTCACATCCCACAGCACGATGCCCGTGTTCCAGGTTTCGTTGTAGTAAACGGGGATTCCCATGTCGGTATGAAGGGCAATGGTCCGCGCCACGTATTTTGCTTTGGTCATTTCGGATACGGGTCCGCCCGGGACGCCAATGTCCGGCGCTGGATAGGGTGACACCCAAGTGGTTTCGTTGGCATGATACTCGTCGCCCTTAAATCCGTGACGGCGCGCTGCTTCGCGGATAGCGGCCACTTGAGCGCGGTAAGACGGGTAGGGCGATTTCTTCTCTTGCTTATACGGAATCGGATAAGACTCCTCGGGCGCGACTTCCCATTGATAAGGATGCCAACAAATCACATCTACCACTTCGGCCACTCCCTGCTGAAACATCTCCTCGAAATAATCCAAGTCGCAAAAGCAAACTCCCCCCAGCATGACCTTGGCCTGAGGGTCTGTCTCTTTGACGGCTTTTGCGGCCTCTTTTACCAGGTGACAAAAGGCCTCGGTTTCGCCGGCGGGCCAGGAGTAGGGAATGTTTTGTTCGTTCCAGATTTCGTAATACGTAATTCGGCCTTTAAAATGTTTTACGACGAAGCGGCAGTAATCGCAGAAGGCTTTGACTTGCTCAGGTGTTCGTGGTACGGGAGGTTTCTGAAACGGGAATTGCCAAAACCGCCATCGCTCGACGGAACTCATGTCGTTTGCATCGGCATAGAGCCAGTTTCCATAGGAGAGTGTCATGTAAACTTCACAGCCATTTTCAATAGAATCTGTAATGGCCTGATCTGTTTTAGGATCAATCTCATAGATCCCTTTCTTGTTCTCAACGTAATGCCAGTTTAATGTGCTGTCCCAATAGGCAATCTTTAAGTGCTTGGTACCCAAGTCGTAATGAATGGGCCAAAGCATATCGTGCATGGAACGCTTGTCTCCATAGCCATAATTGGTCGAGCTGACGGTAACACCCGCTCCTTTGGACAGTAGGGCGACGTTTTCTTGATTGTTGTCATAAGCTTCGACTTCACTTAGGCAGAAACCATGTCCAAGTTCAACAGCCCCTTCGGCACCATAAAGCTTGACAGTCTGGAAATCCTTACCGACGATTTTAATTTGCTTGATCGGTTCTGAGCCAAACTGGAACACACGATGAGTTTCTTTAGTCGGATCGGATTCAATTCTTACTTCTTCCGTAGCTAGCCAATTGAGAGAATCTCTGCTTGAAAGAACTTTGATTTCTGCTGGCCAGCCCCCTGCAGATTCCTCGAGGCCGCGCAAGACAATTCTTGAAAGTTCCATTTCATAAGGAAGATCGATCCGAATCCATTCTGGCTGAACTTTAGATTTAGCTTGACCACGACACATCCACAATGTTTTTGTGTCACCATCGATGAGATGCACACGATGAAAAGGAACCAGATCAAATGCTTCGGTGCGTGGTAACCTGGGTGGGGTGGCACCAACATAATTGCTGGTAATCTCCCGGGTCGACTTTGGCTGAATTTTACGGAGAGGATTTTGGTTTTGTAGTTGGATCCTAACGGGAAAAAAAGTTGGCGACTCACGTAGAACAGGTAGGTCACCAAGGTGCACGATGCGGGCAAGCTCGTCATTGCCTGGTTTTGGAATCCCATCTCCCAAAGCAAATCCAGACCAAGAATAAAGGACTGCCAAAGTGCAGCTGAAAATGGATCGAACAACCGTCGGATAAAATCGAATTCTTGTCTGTTTAATCCTGCGGAAATACATAACAATCATAGTGGTTCTGTTTCTGAAAATTGAGGAGCCCTCTAGAGATCACGCTCGGAACGCCACAGAGGGCGTTCCCTACAGTTTGTTCGGGTAGGGGGTGTCGGGTAGGGGAGGATTGGGGTACAAGGGTTTCGGCTTTTATGGCAGAAGGGTTTTTTAGAGGGCTCTTGGTAACGATTCAGTACTATATTTACCCAATCGATGGTGAAAATTTAAGTACTGGCCCGTAGCTATCAAGTCTGTTGGTTGGTTTTATGGCATCTGTGCAATTTTTTTGCATAGCTTGGCAGTAAGGCTTGTTATTAACTTTCAGAATTCTTTTTAATTTCAGCACAAAATCCCCATGTCTCAAAATGCAATCGCAGACAAAGTAGCTATTGTCACTGGTGCCGGTCGAGGGATTGGTCGGGCGATAGCCATTTCATTGGCCGGCCAGGGAGTGAAAGTTTCGCTTGCGGCCCGCACGCAGTCAGAACTCGATGACACCCATGCTAGGATTCAATCGGCAGGTGGACAGGCAAGCGTTCACCCGACAGATATGTCTGTTGAAGACTCAGTGAATCGTTTAGTCAAAGATTCTGCAGATCAATGGGGGAGGCTGGATATTGTTGTCAATAATGCCGGCATCGGAGTCTTTCAGGCTTTGGAGCAAACGGCAATCGACACTTGGAATCAAATTCAAGAAGTAAATGCCAGAGGCACATTCTTGTTGTGTCGTGAAGCTATTTCTTATTTACGGCAACAACAGCTTTCTTTCATTATCAATATTGCTTCTGTTGTTGCGGTAAAAGGCTATGGTAATCAAGCGGCTTATACTGCATCGAAACATGCCATGCTTGGGATGTCAAAATCGCTAGCCAAAGAAGTCCAAGAGGATGGCATTCGGGTGCATGTGATTAACCCAGGAGGGGTCGCAACCGACATGGTACAACAGGCACGTCCTGATTTGAATCTTGAAGAGCTGATTCAACCACAAGATATTGCAGATATCGTTCTCTTTCTGGTGACGCGTAGCGGGAATGCAGTGATCGACGAAGTCAACGTGCGACGTGCCACATCGCTACCCTGGGCCTGAGTAAAAGAAGTTTTTCAAGGTCCACGATCTTTGCCGTTCAATGTGCGACGCGAGACTAGCGCCTACGACTTTAGTGTTGCAGTATTTACATTATCGGATAGTCAGCGTCGGTGAGATAAGGACTGCAAAGTGCTTTCATCGCTTGCAGCCTGGTTTTGATCGGGCTTTGCCTTCGAGACACTCTGCCGTATGAAAATGTCCTTCATTATTGCCTTCAATAAGAATAGTCCGTTCCTCCAATATCGACCCACCAGGCGTTGGGGCTCTTGAGCCAGGCGATAAAACAATTCCATCCCACATTTCTGAATCCACATGGGAGCTTGTACCACTCCACCAGCAACTTGGAGATCGGGATAACGTTTCATCAGCTTGTCGGCCGCTGCTTGTGCGACTCCAGGTGCCCCACCCAGGAAATAGACACGATGTCCCTTGGCGGCTGCCCATTTGTTCAATGCATAAATCAATTCGGAACCAGCAATACGTTTCGGCAAGGGCCGCTTGTTTAGTTTAGAATGCCACACCATCGGCATCCCATCACAAACAATGAAAGAGGCATTCTTGTTTACATCTCTGATGTTCCGGGTGCGATCTATCAGCATGTTGTAGTTCAAATTGGCCGTGATGAAGTACACGGGATCGCCGAATTCGATCATGCGGTCAATGTGCTGCAGCGTCCCTCCAAGAGTCAGGTACGAGAACGGAGCACCCCAAATCTGAATCTCATCGGGATTCGTTAGTCGCCTTGACTTGTCGAGTGGCTTTCCTTGAGCGTTACCTCTACTTTCGCTTCAATAAAGCAATCTGCGATTCCAGCTTTGTCAGAGATTTATCAGCATCCTTCATATTTCGATTGAGATACATGCCTGCCTGTGATGCTGTCTTGGTTGCATTGTTCATGGATTTCGCTCCCAAGATAGAAATACAATGGTTTCGGATTTCCGTCGTACAGTTTTTTAGAAAATTTTCTAGATAATCCTTGAACAAGCGTAGGTCATAAAATACGTATATCAACTTGGTGACGGATTGAAGCGTGTTCCGGAACGAGTCTGAGTGGCAATCCCCAATTCCTGCAATCCGGGCAATCTGGCGAACGCGTTTTTTCGCAAAGACATTAGTAGTCACGGGAGCATCCTCCAGTGTCCACAAGCAAGTAGCCAGTCCTTCGAAAACAGCCAAATTGAGCCGTGTCAGGGGAAGACCCGATGGTAGTATGCAGTCCACTTACACCTGGCAAAAGGCCCACCATACACTGTTGCCATGCATTCCAGAGTTCCTTTGAGTAGGATTAACCATAGGTGATATGCTGAGTCCTCACCGCGTCTTGATTGGTGGTAAAGATTAGCTGCATGTATAAATGTCATTCCGAGGCCCGTTGCCTACGAGGGGCGTATTGGACTTCCGTTGGGACTAAAGATGTCCTCCCGGGGAATCTGGGTTGCCTGCCGCCGAGACGTTGCTCATCGAAAAGGTAATCGGGCAATATCGGGGCAGCATACTAAGGCTCATTAAGGTATTGTTAACATCATCATCGATCGCAAAACGGCGTTTTATGGTTTCCCATTCGATGGACACCAGCTTCTGGCGATAAGATTAATATGTAGGACTAAAATTCCATAAAAACACACCGAAGTACACCATGAACACAATCATCGTAACTGGCGGTGCTGGATTTATTGGCGGTTGTTTTGTTCGGATAACAGTCGGTGGCTCCTCAACACGCCTCATAAATCTGGACAAATTAACCTACGCAGGCAATCTGGATTCCTTGCATTCCGTTTGGGATAAGCCGAATCATATATTTGTCGAAGGTGACATTGGCAATCAAGAGACTGTCGACGAGTTACTTCGTGCCTACAAGCCAGATGCGGTGATTAACTTTGCGGCTGAATCGCATGTAGATCGCTCGATCGATTCGCCTGCGAAATTTATACAGACAAATGTCCTTGGTACGTGCCGGTTGCTCGAATCTGTTCGCGACTACTGGCAAGAACTGGATCAAGAACAGCAGAGCGCTTTTCGCTTTTTGCATGTTTCGACAGACGAAGTCTATGGCTCGCTCGGCAAAACGGGTTACTTTACAGAATCGACTAGTTTTTCTCCGAATTCGCCCTATGCGGCTTCCAAGGCATCATCCGACCATTTCGTGCGGGCATTTCACAAGACGTACGGCTTACCAACTCTTACGACCAATTGCTCAAACAATTATGGACCTTATCAGTTTCCGGAAAAGCTGATTCCTTTGATGATTCTGAATGCTGCAGAAGGCAAGCCCTTGCCAATCTACGGTGATGGTCTTCACATGCGCGACTGGCTATATGTCGATGATCACTGCCGTGCCATTCAGTTAGTGCTGGAAAAAGGCCGAGTTGGTGAAACTTACAATATTGGCGGTAACGCGGAACGCACAAATCGAGAAATTGTCGACACAATCTGCCGGCACGTTGACAAACTGCGACCAGACCTAGCTCAACGTCCTAGTTCTTCTTTGATTCGGTTTGTGGAAGATCGACCTGGCCACGACCGCCGTTACGCAATCGATGCCACGAAGATTCGTGAAGAACTTGGTTGGGAGCCAGCACAGACGATCGAGACAGGTATTGAACAGACAGTTGCCTGGTACATTAACAATATGCAATGGGTTGATCGTGTAACGTCAGGCAATTACAAACTTGAACGCCGCTGATTTGACTAAAGCTCCCAGCCTTTGCGGTATTCACGTTTGAGAAATGCTGACGCCTGGGGACAGTTTCGCGCGACTCCTGCGTCCGCATCCCAGTCGAGACGGCTTTGCCCAGCCTGATAAGCTACATTGCCCAATAGTGCGGTCTCGGTAAGTTGGCCGCTGTAATCAAAATTACACATCGTACCGCCACGGTTCTTGCAGGCATCAATCCACTCTTGATGTTGCCCCAACGAGTTGGGAATCCATCCCAGTGGGGCCTGCAGTGTCGATCCGTCATCCAAAAATACCTGAAGCGTTCCGTAATCGGCAATCATCCGCCCCCGCTCCCCTTCGAAGAGTATCGCGTAATCGTTTTTGTACTCTTTGCTCCAGGCGGGCCGCATTGCACCGTGATACCAGGTCAAGTGAACCGCAGGCTGATCCCCTCGGGCCGCGAATCGATAATCGACTTGCAGGTTATCGGGGATCTGGTTATCGCCTTGATACGTTTTGGAACCTACCGACTTAACCGACGTAGGCGCACCCAAGCGAAGTGCCCACATGGGCAGGTCGATGTAATGACAACCAAAGTCGCCCAGAGTTCCCCCACCAAAGTCCCACCAATTCCGCCAGTGGAAATGGAAATGCGACTCATGGTAAGGTCGCAGTGGAGCAGGGCCCGTCCACAAATCGTAATCCACATGGGATGGAGGTGTGGCTTGGGAGACTCGCTTTCCTGGTTGGACGGTGTTCCCTCTCCAAATGTGCACGCGCGATACCTTGCCCAAGATGCCTGCCTGCACAATTTCGACGACTCGCCGGTAATTGTATCCCGAGTGAATATTGTTTCCCATTTGGGTAATAGCGTTTTGGCGTCGGGCCCGGTCGCGAATCTTCCGGACTTCGTAAATCGAGTGGGCGAGCGGTTTTTCACAGTAGACGCCAAGGCCAAGTTCTAACGCGATCAACACGGGCATCGCGTGGCTATGATCTGGTGTAGAAACGACCACAGCATCCAGATCGGTGCGTTCCAGCATCTTGCGAAAGTCGCGATACTTCTCGGCCTGGGGGTACTTGGTACTTGCTACCCCCAACCTTTGGGAATCGATGTCGCAAAGCGCGACAATATTTTCACTGGCAACGCCGGCCAGGTTCGCTGCGCCCCGTCCGCCCACGCCAATACAACCAATATTTAACTTTTCGTTGGGCGACTGCTCGGTTGTCTGGGCCCTGAGTATCGTGGCGGGCCCTGCTAGTGTGGTTGCCGTGCCTGCTAAAACCGCGCGTTTCAAGAAATTCCGCCGGTCTTGATGGAGTGGGTTTTCGTCAGGATGGTTGGTGCGTCTCATTGGAACCCCTTTTTTTACGTTGCCACGAGGCCCCGATCTCTTCCAGAGTGCGCCCTTTAGTTTCGGGCATAATCGTCAATCCAAAGATGAGCGATGCCAGGCAGATGGCCGTAAACAGCCAAAATGCGAGTGCCACCGAGCCAACCTGCACGGTGATATTGGCCCCAGCCGGTTCGTCATTCAGTCTGGCAATTTCCACTAACGTCAGTTGATCGCTGGTGACTTCTGCAATCTCAAAGGTGCCGGAATTGGCTTTTTGAGCAGTTCCTATCACGGTCGCCTGATCGCCAATTCGGAATCCAGCTTCCTCGAATTTCCCCGCACTGTCACGAATTGTGTCTGGGTTCGTATCATGAAACGAGATCGTTGAACCACTCACGATCACGCCACGCTCAGCCGGTAATTGTCGCTGCGAAAACGCGGTGATGGGCGGAAAGAGATAAGCGCCGCTAAAGATGAAAATCCACAACACCGAGGTGGTAATCGATACCGCCTTGGCGCGCAGTCGTGTGGAAAACAATTCCGACATCATCAGCCAAGGAATACCCCCCAAGGCAATTCCATGAGGGACAGTCACCAGAGCCAGAATCAGCAGGATGGGCCACCCAGTCACTTCGTAATGAAATAAGAACCCGGTAGCACAGGTAATGGCTGCCATCATCACGGAGGCAAAAATCCAGAGAGGCCGTCGGCCCAGTCGATCCATCAGCAGAAGCGAAACGACCGTCATGATTCCCATGGCGCCATACACGGCCACAAAATTTCCAATGGCCGACTCTCGATCGAATCCAGCCAGCTCAAGCAATCTTGGGATATAGCCCCCGATCACACTCCAGCCAGTCCAATTATTGAAGAACGTGAGCAAGATACCAACCAGCAGGGCAAAGCGAATTCCCGGCGAAAACAACTCCGAAAAGGTACCTTTCTGGGCTTCCACAGAGGATTTGATTTCTTGAATCTCGCTGCGCGCGTACTCGGGGCCCTCCACTTTAGAAAGAACTTCCTCGGCTTCGTCATAGCGGCCTTTCTCTGCCAGCCAGCGCGGACTGCGTGGAAGACCGAATACGAAACAAACAAACGCCGCCACGCAAACCGTTTCTGAAAAGAACATCCAGCGCCAGGCCTGATGCCAGGGGTTCTCCGGAATGACGCCTTCGGTGACTCCATATTGTGTCCGCAGCACGACGATGATCAGGTAGGCAATCAGCGGCGCCACCGCATGGCCTACCACAATGGCCAACTGGTACATCAGTCCCAAACCGCCACGTTTCGTGGAAGGCGCAATTTCGGCGATATACATAGGCGAGGCCACCGAGCAAAGTCCCACACCCAACCCACCCACAAAGCGGAACAGGTTGAAATAGAACATGGTCGACTTGTTACTTCCGTCTCCCAGAAGATCGGGCATTGCGGTCATGATGGCGCTCAAAGCGAGCAGGATCGAGGCCACGATCATAGTTTGCTTGCGGCTGATGGCGTCGCACAACCAGGCACCTAAGGTCGGCCCAAAGATACAACCCAGGACGGCGCTGGCCGTGGCAAAGCCAAACGCTGCATCCGTCAATTGGAATTGATCCTTGAGATAGATATTTGCCGCACCAATCATGCCCAGATCAAAGCCAAACAAGAAACCACCGATGGCAGCGACAAAAGCCATCCGAAAGACGTGGGCCTGCAGCGGTTGAGATGATTTTTCCATATTCGATTTACACGCCTAGACGAGAAACGACGAGAAACAAAGTCTCTACGTGGCAATACCAAGACGGCAATCCACAAATTCACATTGCAGACCAAATGATAGAGAGTAAAAAGACTTTGTCCACTATCCGGTCTGGCAACTCTAAGAGTTTCGGTTGCGCGTCAGCGGAGTTCCTGACCGGATATGAAGAGCCTATCCAAGAATGAGGCTCATTGGGAGGGCGAGGATTTCTCTATTATTCCCCTGAGACTTTCTGGCAGAACTCTAGAAATCGCACCAAGTTAGCCATCATGCAGGATGGGTACTGGCACCCATCGTTTATACACAAGTCCATGAAAAGTTTCGTCCCGCAGAGGGCAGTCACAATCTAGCCCAGGGTAGAGCAGAGCGCCGCCCTGGGATGATTAAGAGAAACAAGGAAGCCCTGAAAGGGCGAAACAAACAGGCCGTTCCGTAAGTTGAACTAATGTTTCGCCCTTTCAGGGCTTGTGAATCGGATGATCGGCGCTTTGCTATGCCCTGGGCTGAAATGTTAAGGCCCTACGGGGCGACACTGGTGTATAAAGTGACAAGACAAGCCGAGGCTAAACCCCTCATTAGGGGGGGTTGGGGGTGGTCGGAGAGCGGGTTTTTCTCAGTTTTTTTCAGTCTATTTCGTTGCCGCTTAGTTACTTTGTCAATAGAATAAGACCTGTACTGCTTGCGCAGGTTGCGCTGTTAGTACGCTTATCCTGACTTAAACAGATCTGGTGCATGGTTCCAGTTGGTGGGGCTTTCAGGCGGCTTTTATGTACCTGGTGGGTCTCATCGTTTTTTACGAATAACTTGGCTAGTGGGAGTGCTGCTTGGTATCGCTCCACGATATGGCCTATTCATACATTTTCTATTTCAGTGACAACGGAGTTGAATCATGAAACTAAGCTTGTGCGGACTTTCTTGTGCGCTACTGCTCTTGATCGCCTGTTCACCCAATGCCTCCGCGGCGGTATGGAATCTGAACGACGACTGGGACATTATTGACACGGGACAAGCTGGTGCCGGTATCGAGTTCGGCCCCGAACTGGCCTGGTCGGTGCGAGGGGACGACAACGCAACGGGTCCGACTATTGCGGCTACGGATACGAGCGATAACTATTTCACGCCCGCCGGGTGCACGCCCGGAGTCGACTGCAGTTCGCAATGGATCGCCGGTTATGCCGCTGGAACTGCTGATATTGTCTTCAAGACCTATGCAAATCGGGACCCCTGGTTTGATGCTGGCAATAATAATCTGCTGAATGCCGAAAGAGTGAAGCCAGCAAATCACAATTTGGACCCAGGTTCAGGGGTTCTAGATTTGGGCGATGTCGGTGTGATTGGTGGCAATACTGCTGCGGATATCGTTTGGAAAGCCCCTCGAAACATGCGTATTGATGCGTCTTTCGAAGCCTATAGCGTAGGCACCTCGCTCGCGACGGGGGAGGTCGCTGGTGTGGATCCAGCGGGACAAGTTCGCGTTCATTTCCTGGTGCGAGACGGGGCAGACGGCTCGGCCCCACCCAATCCCCCGATCAATCCCGAGGGGGAAGGAAACTATGTTCTTGACGGTTTTGTCTCTGTGTCTGCCGGCGGCAACGGTCGAGAATTTATATCAGGCACGATTGCTCCAATCGATGTCACGGCAGGTCAGGAGGTCTACATCAAGGTCAACCCGCTAAGTGACAACCAGAACAGCCGCAATATGATTGGGTTTTCTAAACTCGAGGTGAGGCAAGTCGTCGAGTCTTTCGAGTGGCAGACAGACGCCTCCTCCGCTTGGGAAGCCGACGCTAACTGGGATGCTCTGACTTCTCCGGGTGGCACCGGCGCGGCTTTTTTTAACGAGCATTCGGCCCTGTTTGGCTCCAGCATTACCTCCAGCCGCACCGTCACGCTCGACGATGCGGTCAGCGTGCGGGAAATCGAGTTCGACAACACTGCGAGTACCTATGCCATCGGAGGGAGCGGCTCGATCACGCTGGTGGCAAGTGCCAAGGCCATCCCCGACCCCACTCAAATCGTGGTCACCAACGGCAATCACGAACTATCGGCCAAACTGAACCTGGACACCGATGCCACGATCAGCGCCGCGGGCGGTACCTCGCTGACGATTAAAAACGTAGTGGACCTGGGTGGCAACGACCTGACCCTGACGGGCGCTGGTACGGTTACTCTAGATACCCAGGTCACTGGAGCTGGCAACATCATCAATCTGGCCGCACTCAGCACTGGTCTGGGTGCTGCAGTTGGCAACGACCTTACTAGCACCGGCACTCTCGACTTCGACATTTCGCTCCTGGGCGGAGGCCAACTTAGTGTGGGTGGAGCGGCCTCGCTCGACGGCACGATCAACGTGGATTTCCTCGATGGGGCGGCTCCCTCGGGAGATATCACCTTGCTCTCAGCCAGCAGCCCCATCGAGCTGCCCAATGGTATGCCTGGCTTGAGCCTTTCGGGAGCTAGCGGGCTGGGCCTTGCCCTCAGCGGCGACGGTAGCAGTTTGCTATTGGTAGCCGTACCTGAACCCACCACCGCCTGTTTGGCCTTGTTCGGTTGCCTGGCACTTTGGAGAGGGAGAATGACACGAATGAAGATTAAGCTGATAGTTTGCCTGGCGCTTAGCGTTTCGCTTTTGACAACCTCATCGGCCGAAGCAACCGTCTGGGAACTTAAAAAGGATTGGGATATTCGAGAAGTTGCACCGCCTGCAACGGGCATCTTCTTCGGCCCCGAAAATGCTTGGTCAGTGCGGGGTGACGATGGTGACGATATGCCCACCCAGTATTTCGTGGACAGCACTTCCGCCTACTTTACACCTGCAGGTTGCGTTCCGGGTCTCACTTGTACGCAACAGTACATCTCCGGATATGCGGCAGGCACAGCCGATGCTGTCTTTAAGACGTATGGCAACGTTACTCCTTGGGCAGACAACGCGGTGAATCAAGCTCAATTGGAGTCTGTCGAAGCTGAAAAGCCCGCGGATCACAATGGGGATCCTGGCGCGGGGGTTCTGGATCGTGGCGATATAGGTGCCAAAGCAGGTAATACCGCGGCCGATATCGTTTGGAAAGCGCCGCGAAACATGATTATCGACGCAGAGTATCTTGCCTACAGCGTTGGTACGCATCTTTCGAATGCCCCTCCTCACCCCGTTGGAAATACCTCCGAAACTCGCTTACACTTCCTCGTCCGCGATGGCGTGGCTGGTTTCGGCGGCAATCCCCCCATTAATCCCGAGGGCGAACCCGATATTCGGGTTCCTGCTTATAGTGGCGTTCGAGAATACAGGACACAAAAGATTGTGCCGTTCTCCGTCACTGCAGGTCAGGAGGTTTATCTGAAGAT
>PATG01000124.1 GCA_002713555.1 Planctomycetaceae bacterium | reverse complement strand
TGTGGGAAGAGATTTCAGATGTGGAGCAATTGAAGGAGAGTGACGACAGCAAGCTCTTGCAGCGGTGGAGAATACCAGGCACTGAAATTGCCATCGCACGTGTCTTGGGTGGACCGATGCAGGGTGAGTATCTATTTGATCCCGATACGGTCGATCGGGCCAAGGATTTTTACTTTTTGGTACAAGATCTTCCATCACGCCAGCAGGGACACCAGGAATATACCGTTGGTATTTATTAGATGCAGGTTGGATGATTCCGGATAAGTGGATTCATACAATGCCAAATTGGATGATTCGTACATTGTTTGGCACACCGGTATGGAAATGGTTTGGACTCTGCCTGACGCTGGTACTTTTAATTGCAGTGATGTGGGTGATTTACAGAAGAGGTAGGGGCGTTGCACAAGCTGTTCGTGAGACAAGTTCAATTCGCTATTTTTTCTCACTCTCTTTTCTGGTCGCTGCCATACTGATTCCTGTAATGGCAAAGTATTATCGTGGCCGATCAGCTGAAGTTGCGAGGCGATTTACTCAACATTGTTACCATAACGCTCAACAGAATCTTTTTGCGGACAGTCATTGTTGTAGTGCTTGGTATCAGCAACCGTATCGCAGCAATGATTATTGCACGGCCCAATATTCATCCTAAAGGGTTGGCTGCACAATTTATTCGAGTCACTTGCCGGCTATTAGGTCTGGTGGCAGCTGCTGTCCTTTTCTTGGAAGGGGGGCGGCAGTTGGGGATTCCCATTACCACTCTTTTGGCTGGAGCCGGCGTTGGTGGTCTGGCTTTTGCGATGGCTGCTCAGGATACGTTGAAAACCCTTTTTGGCAGTATGACGATCTTCTTCGACAAACCCTACCGTGTGGGAGAGCGAATTGTCACGAAGGACTATGGCGGTGTGGTTGAAGAGATAGGTTTGCGTTCAACAAGAATACGTCTACTCACAGGACATCAGGCGACGATTCCCAATGAGGACATGGCTCGCAGCGATATCGAAAACATCGGTCGCCGACATTATATTCGCCGTTGTACCAACGTGGCTTTGGAACACAACACGCCTCCTGAAAAAGTGTAGCGGGCTGTGAATATTATGCGCGGCCTCTTGGAGAACCATGAGGGCATGGGTCCTGATTATCCACCGCGCGTGTTTTTAGACGAATTCAACCGTGATTCACTCCGACTACGTATCCTTTACTGGTACCATCCACCGATCTACTGGGACTATGTCACCTTTTGCGAAAAATTCAACTTGCAGTTGCTGCGAGAGTTATCCGCGGTGGGGATTCGACTAGCTTTGCCAACGAATGAAACCTACTTGGCGACAGATGGTTTGCACAGTCTGACAAAGAAAGAGGACATGGAGTCTTCGTAGAATGTCAAACACATGGACGAAGGGTCTATCGAAGAATCTTCTTCCCATCTTCTGAGGAGATGGCGGGGTGATGAACAATGTTTCGCAAAGTTATCGTAGCCCGACCAGCACGTTTCGGGGAACGCAAGTTTATTCGATACTTCCAGGGCTGTTTTGACCTTTGGCTCCAGAATCAAGATAGGCAGTAAGCATGATTTGGGCAGCAAGTTGGTCTAATCGAGCTTTGCGTTTTTTTGAGGTGAGCTGAGAATCACTCAATAGGGATTCAGCTTCGGCGGAGGTAAATCGTTCATCGAAATACTCTACAGGCAAATCCGTAATCTCAGCGAGCCAAGCGCCGAACTGGCGGGCTTCGCAGGACTTTTTACTTTCTTTGCCACTAAGATGAACGGGCAGTCCGACAACAAATTTTGCCAGTTGTTGTTCATTGGCAAGCTGACAAAAGTATTCTGCATCAAGCTTTTGGTTGCGACGCGTATAGGTCTTATAGGCTCCAGCAATGCCTACTTCAAGGTCGGCTGTGGCAATGCCAATGCGGACGGTGCCGTAGTCGATGCCAGCTATGCGAGTGGAAGACATAAATAAAAAATGGCCTTGGTCTACAGGTGCTCTATCCATCCGCGATTTTCAATTTCCGTGACAACCTGGCGGATTGATTCTTCGTCGTTTTTGTGGGCGACTAGAGTGGCGTCGGGTGTGTGAACTACGATCATGTCTTCCAGGCCCAATGTGACAATCAAGTGGTTGTCTGTGGAACGCACGATAGTCCCTTGGGTATTTAGGCCAATGTGCCTTCCGGCCAGGGTGTTGCCATGTTGATCCTTGCCTTGCAGTCGAGCCAGAGATTGCCAACTGCCCAGATCGTCCCAATCAAAGGGTGCTTCAATAACGGCAACGTTTTCTGCATGCTCCATAACGGCATAATCAATCGAGATGCCCTTAATTTTCGAGAACTCAATTTCAAGTACGGTTTCTTGTTGGTCAGTACCCCAGGCAGCAACGATTTTTTGCAAATGAGTTAACATTTCAGGCTGATGCATTGCAAGTGCGCCTATAATTGTTTTTGCTTTCCAAATGAAGATTCCAGAATTCCAATAGTATTCACCGGAAGCTAAATACTGGGCAGCTGTTGCCAAGTCAGGCTTTTCTCGAAACTGTTTCACGACATGGCTTGCAGCGACCGAATGAGGGACGTCGATTGCCGCACCCCGCTGGATGTATCCAAAGATTTCGGCTGCGTAATTGGGGCGAATGCCAAAGGTGACAATCTGTTCCGATTGATTTTCAACCATCGTTGCTGCTTGTCGGATGGCCGCACGAAATTTTTCTGCTGAGCGAATCACATGGTCAGCTGGCATGACGGCCATAGTAGCTTCAGGGTCGTGACGGCTGACAAGAAGTGCTGCCAGGCCAATGCATGGCGCTGTGTCGCGTTTGCAAGGTTCCCCAACGACCGCTTCTGCTGGAAGATCAGGCAATTGAGCACTAACAGCGTCAATAATTCTCTGATTGGTTACAATGAGCGTTTGCTGGGGAGTTACCAGGTCTCCTAAACGCTCGTAGGTTTGGCGGATCATCGTCGCTTTGCCCACCAGAGAGAGTAGTTGCTTGGGGGTTGATGCACGACTTGCAGGCCAAAATCGGGTACCTGAGCCGCCGGCCATAATGACTGCATGGAGCATGGATAATTCAGCAGAAGGGGGTGAATGCTCTGTGAAGGAACTCTATCATAGCCGCACAATTGGGAGGCGTCAGTATGGTAGATTGGAGAGGGTTTTGAGGAACCCCCGGGCTACCTCAGCAGGACACTTTGCGGATGCTACTGCACCGCTGACAGCTATGCGTTGGGTACCGGTGGCCAGGACTTCGGGCAGGTTCTTTGCGTTGATACCACCGATAGCAAATGTGGGTAAGCGAATTTCTGTGGCTAGAAGTCGAAGCAATTCAAGGCCTGGGAATTCCTCAAAAACCTTTGTGGTAGAGTGGAATGTAGGGCCAGCACCCAGGTAATTGGCACCTGCTAGGACAGCGGTCCGAGCTTGTTCGAGTGTGTGCGTTGAGACACCGATCAGTTTGTGAGGTCCGACAATGGAGCGAGCGTCGTGGACACTAAGATCTTCCTGCCCCACATGGACCCCATCGGCGTCAGCAGCAGCAGCGATATCTGCCCGGTCATTGACTAGTACAAGGGTGTTGCTTACATGCGGTGAATCAGGGGGCGGGGTGGAGGTGTGATTACGTACTAATTTCACCAGGATTTTTGCGCGTTCCAGGAGCAGTGCGTCGGAGAGTTTTTTATCGCGCAGTTGAACCATCGGCACGCCGGCATCCAAGAGCTGTCGGACTAATTCCGAGAATGCTTCGATAGAATCGCGTCCGTCAATGAGTGTGCAAAAATGGGTGTCTTGAAAATTCAAGCAATTCGTATAAGTCGAAGTAAGGCTTCGTTCAATGGTGTAAAACTGATAGCGTATTGCCTCTAGCTTGGTCGCCAGGGCAGGAGAAGAGATCTTGCTGTATTCCTCCAGGCTACGAAGAGATTGTTTTACACGTTCACAACTGGCCCGACATACATCCCAATTATCAGCGCGTGTGGTTTCATTAATCGTGGTAATGTGCGTACCCACGTCACACGGAGTATCTCGTGCCGCATGACGAACTGCTGCGGGTAGAGTCGTAGAGGCTACACCCAATTGATGGCGTAGCTGCTTTAGCAATGTTGTTAAATGCTCGTCATTAAGCACAAATCTCACGAAATCTTCAATGACCCGCAGCCCTTCATTGGTGCGGTTCATGGCAGCGTCAAGAATGCGTGTTGTTGATGATTTAGCCATGCGATGTCGAAATTCTTTGCTATTTTTCAGAGCTTATAGTAGCAGGTCAAGCTAGAAGATTGTTCTGGCAGGTTGTAAGTTTCTAGTGGGGCTTGGATGTCGGCGATTTGCCCAGGCGTGGGACTTGCCCTGGCATAGGACAATCTGCGGTAAAAGTGCTAGCGAGCCACTTTTTACCTGCTGAAGGCCGTCTGTACTCACTTTTTTGCATTCTATTCTGAGAACGGCAATCCGCATTCCCCCGGGGCGGCATTATCGTTATCTTCCCAATGTTCCCATGCTAACAGATGTCCGCTGCGAGGAATGTATGGCGTGGAACGTCTATTCCTCGGCGCAAGCATTGATGGTCAAACGATTTTCGGTAGCCATAAATCCCGGTATACCCGTTGTTTGCCTTGATTCGTTGCTGTTGCAGGCTAGACTTTCGAGGCGGCCCAACACGGGGGGTAAAACTCTTGTGCAGTTTGGCCCGTACGGACCAAGGACGGAAAGTATGTCAAAGCCTAAAATACTACAAACGGCCCGTTTTTGGCCAGGACTTCCACAGTTGTGGATAAGGGGGTCTTGGGTAGGATTGGCTGTAGCGGTAGGATTTACGGCATTAGCCAATGTGTTACTCCTGGCAATATGTGTTTTTCATGCCTGGATGACCACCCATCAAATCCTGATAGGACTTGGAATATTGGTGGTAATCTGGCTGGGTGCTTGGTGGCAATGCCGACATTGTCATTTGCCAGCGGTGCGAAATGTTTATCCAGGAGACCGGGTAGGAGACTTATCGGCAGGGGAATTGGCCTTACCAGGTAGAGCTGAAAAAGAGGATGAGGTGCGAGACCAGCTATTCCGAGAGGCACAGGGTTTGTATCTTGAGAACAATTGGGTACGCACGGAACAACTCCTACATAAATTACTGAAACGAGACAGTCGCGATGTGGAGAGCCGTTTGATGCTGGCTACATTGTGGCATCACCAGGGGCGTCAGGCCGAGGCAGGCAGACAACTCGATCGACTCATAAGATTGGAAGCCGCAGCTGGGTGGCAATACGAGATTGACGCATTGCGTCAAAAATTGACTGTCCAGGACACAAGTAAAACGATAACAAAAGAAAATCTAGGCCGCCGAGCGGCTTAGAGCAGAAACATAGCAGCAGTAGTATAAAACGGAGGCGCTAGCCTCCGGCAAGATTCTACCCAGACAGTAACCAGAGATCCAAGACCCCCAGACGCTAGTGCGTTTTGGCTCGAATCATAGAGAAAGTAACGGGAGACACGGCCATGTACGAACGATTCACCGACAGAGCCCGCAAAGTGATGCAATTGGCCAATCAGGAGGCCCAGCGTTTCAATCACGAATACATTGGCACCGAGCACGTGCTATTGGGGTTGATCAAAGAGGGAAGTGGCGTTGCAGCCAACGTGTTAAAGAACCTGGATGTCGACCTGCGTAAGATTCGCCTGGAAGTTGAAAAACTTGTTCAGAGCGGTCCTGATATGGTCACCATGGGAAAGCTTCCTCAAACGCCTCGCGCCAAGAAAGTCATCGAATACTCGATGGAAGAAGCGCGCCAGTTGAATCACAATTATGTTGGTACGGAACACATACTGCTTGGTCTTTTGCGTGAACAAGAAGGTGTGGCTGCCCAAGTCCTGATGAATTTGGGTTTGAAGCTGGAAGAAGTACGTGAAGAAGTGCTCAACCTTTTAGGCCATGGTCTCGAAGGAGAAGAGGCCGGAGGGCGTGGTGGCCGTGGCGGCGAACCGGGTGAAGAGCGAGAAGGCCGAAGTAAAAGTGGTAAGAGTAAAACTCCTGCACTTGACAGCTTTGGCAGAGATCTAACGGAACTTGCCAAGCAAAATAAGCTTGATCCGGTGATTGGCCGTGAAAAAGAAATCGAACGAGCAATCCAGGTTCTTTGTCGCAGGACAAAAAACAATCCAGTCCTCCTGGGTGAAGCGGGTGTTGGCAAGACTGCCATCGTCGAAGGTTTTGCACAGCGTGTTATCGAAGGAGATGTGCCCGAGATTTTGCTCGAGCGACGTATTGTCGTTCTTGATCTAGCAATGATGGTGGCGGGCACGAAGTATCGCGGCCAATTCGAAGAACGTATCAAAGCCGTTATGAACGAAGTACGTCGTGCTAAAAACACGATTTTATTTATTGACGAACTACATACTCTGGTGGGTGCCGGTGGCGCTGAGGGCGCTATTGACGCTTCCAATGTTCTTAAACCCGCTTTGGCACGTGGCGAAATCCAGTGTATCGGTGCTACGACACTGGATGAGTATCGAAAGTACATCGAAAAGGATTCTGCGCTAGCACGGCGTTTTCAGGAAGTGCTGGTTGAGCCTACCAATGCAGAAGACACGGTAGAAATACTGAAAGGCCTGAGAGACCGCTACGAAGAACACCACCGCGTACAAATTACTGACGATGCGGTAAATGCAGCGGTCGAACTCTCAGATCGTTACATAACGGGACGTTGTCTACCTGACAAAGCGATTGATGTCATTGACGAAGCCGGAGCACGTGTGCGTCTCAAGACAATGAGCAAGCCACCCAATCTCAAAGAAATTGACGAAGAAGTCGAGCAGCTCAATCATGAAAAAGAAGAGGCGGTCGCAAACCAAGATTTTGAAAAAGCCGCTTCCCTGCGTGACTCAGCGGATAAGCTCAAGAAGAAAAAACAACAGATCACCAAAGAATGGCGTGAGAAATCGCGTGAGAACGGTGGTGTGGTCGACGAAGATATCATTGCTGAAGTTGTCTCTAAGATGACAGGTATCCCACTGACCCGCATGAGTACCGAAGATACCTTACGATTGATGAACATGGAGGATGAACTCCACGAAAGGGTGATCAGCCAGGACGAGGCCATCAAAGCCATTGCCAAGGCTGTGCGCCGTAGCCGTAGTGGTTTGCAGGATCCCAAGCGTCCCACAGGGTGCTTTGTGTTCGCTGGCCCCACGGGTGTAGGTAAAACCTTACTCGCCAAGGCCCTGGCCGAGTTTATGTTTGGTGATGAAGAGGCGCTCATTCAAATTGATATGAGCGAATACATGGAGAAGCATAATGTGAGTCGATTAATCGGCGCACCTCCTGGATATGTTGGGTATGAAGAGGGTGGGCAGCTTACGGAGCAAATCCGCCGTCGTCCCTATGCGGTTGTATTGTTGGATGAAATTGAAAAAGCGCATCCTGAAGTATTCAACATGCTCTTGCAGTTAATGGAAGAGGGTCGCCTCACCGATAGCTTTGGCCGCAATGTAGATTTTCGCAATGTCATTTTGATCATGACAACCAACGCAGGAGCTGATGCTATCAAAAATGAGTCAGCTTTTGGTTTTCAAAAACCGGATGAGGACGCGTCTTACGAAAGCATGAAATCGCGTGTTACGGACGAAATCGAAAAGGTTTTTCGACCGGAATTCATTAATCGTGTTAACGACATCATTATCTTCCGGCACCTTAATGTTGAGGACCTTAAGGATGTGGTTGATCTGGAATTAGGTAAGGTCCGAACTCGATTGCGAGAGCGTGGCCTTGAAATCGATCTTTCGGATGATGCCAAGGAACTATTGATCAAAAAGGGTTCGAATACCGATTATGGGGCTCGACCTTTACGGCGTGCCATCGAATCATTTATTGAAGATCCCCTTGCTGAAGAACTTTTGAAGGGCGAATTCAATGGGAAGGATACGATTCGTATCACGGTTAAAAAAGTAGGTGGCAAGAAGCAACTTGAGTTTGAAGGGCTAGTCACTAAAGAATCTGAGCCTGAACCTGTAGGTGCAGTTGCTGAAGGAGAGGGCACCGGCGATTTGCCTGATGAAGGTGATGCGTAGTACGGCCTAAGTTTAACAATCAGAGTTCAACACCGATCTCTAGCGACCTAGCTGACTTCGTCGGTGGCAGTCTGCGTTGGTCTGTATCAACGAATCGAGAGGATTGGCGAGCTTGGACTGCTCTTTGCCTGTCTTGCCGCGGTGACGCTAGTGCCGCTAGCCTTTTAGGGCTTATCCAAGAGTGCTGTAGGGAATGTCCTCTCTGGTGCTTGTGCGTGTGATGGTAAGACCAGAATGGCATGTAGCCACATTCCCTGCCACCGTGACAGCAAATAGATGGGCTCTTAATAGGCTGAAGAATGTTTGGAATCTGAGTAGGTTGTCGCCTACCTGCTCAGAATATTCATCTGGGCTTGGAATTCGACATCGAAAAAGCGGTTGTAGCCGTCATTGATCGGTGCGACAGTCCGTCGCACTGAGCGATGATAAGCTTTGTAGAAAACATCCATACCTCCCGATCTAAAATTTTTTTTAATTCATAGTCCTCACCTGCCAGGTCCAATGCTTTTTCTTGAGGTGAGTAAGACGACGGTAACTTATCAGCATTGAAAAACTCACTAGTTTGGTCGGCCTCCGTAGGAGAGACATCCAATAAACCACGTAGGTACTGGGCGTCGTCAGGATTTAATGACCGTCCAAACCGAGAGATGAAGGCTGAAATGATCTCCTGAGGAGTCAGGGTTTGTGAGGGATCGTGATCGGTTGAAGAGAGGTGTTTGCTCAATACGCGTGCAACTTCGTCCTGTGCAGATTTGTTCTGCACAAGCGAATCGAGTAGGTCCTGACATTCTGCTCCAATGACCACGAAGTATATTCCTCCGGTTCAATAGATTCGGGCAATGGATAGTATTAAAATAGCGTATATAAAGAAATATTGATCCTTAATGAATGGACAAAAAGTAGATGAAGTACGTTTGGTTAGTGATATTGTTTGGATGTATATCAGTCGCAAAGGCTCAACCTGCCGTGTTTAATTATGATGAGTCAAAGGTGCCCCGGATCGTTTGGTTGATATCGACGCCCGCCTTGGTGGCCATCTTCTTTTCCAGATTGTTCTGCTCCCATGTGCTCTGTTTCATCGGCCTGGAATGCCATCAGCGAAGTGAGTTCTTGATAAAGCTGAGGCAAAGATTTTTGTAGTTCAGCCAGAAAAGCTGCACGCTGTTCATCGGGGAGTACCAGTGCCTCAGCCAGTGCGGCTTCTGCCTATTGTCGAATGCCGGAGGACATGTTGTTGGTGCTCGTAGAGATCCGCTGAAGAGATAGTTATTTCTACAGACCATTTTAGCCACAGCTCACCTGTATGAGTATCTTGCCAGGCCCGATTTACATCACTCTCCGATTGTCAGGCAATACATTGCCGATAAAAAGAACAGTCTCGGCCTCTCTCACAGCATTTTAACGAGTGTGAGAGCTGATTGGTTAGAATCGTACGATTTTGAGAAATGGGGGGCCTATCCATTGCATCCGCTTTTGCGGGCACTGCAGAGTCTCTAAGCAATCATCCTTTACCGGGCTTCGCTATGCTTCGACTCATGCTCCTTAAGCTCTTCAGGCTGTCCCCAGATCACACGACACGCCAGAAATGGTTCGCCCGCCTTGTGTAAATGCTGAGATATCCGGGCAAGATCTACAGATCGTTGCTAGCACGGGACTTTTCTCAAGAGCGCTGCCCGATCGGTCCGAAGTAGATAGACAAGTCGTGCTCTGTACGATGCTTTTCTTATCTCTTGTGAGACACGATGCTTGCATTGTGTAAGATCTCCTATGTCTTCTGGTACAGACTACACGCGCCGACATGGAATCCTCGGAGCACCGTACGAATCCATTGCCGATTTGGGAGCCTTGTTGTTGCGGACGATCGATACGACGATCGATATGGTCCTTTTTACCTGGAGGACCATGCTGTGGCTGGTAACTCGATTGCCGCAGCGGGCCAACCTCTTCAACAACATGTACCAAATTGGTGTTCTAAGTCTGCCTGTGGTTGCATTGACCGGTACTTTTATCGGTATGGTGTTGGCCGTACAGTCCTATACACAATTCCGTGCTTTTGGACTTGAGACCCAGCTGGGTGGTGTGATCAATAAATCTATGTTTCGAGAGTTGGGGCCAGTACTAGCAGCTACCATGCTTGCGGGACGCGTGGGAAGTGCCATGGCTGCCGAACTTGGGACGATGCGTGTCACGGAACAGATCGATGCTCTTTCAAGTATGGGCGCCAACCCGGTCCATTATCTGGTGGTGCCGCGTTTTCTAAGTTGTCTTCTGCTCATTCCATCCTTAACGATCATGGCCGTCTTTATGGGCGCTGTGGGCGGAGAAGTTTATTGTATTTTTGTCCTGGGAATCGACATGCATCATTATGAGACGAATGCTAAAAACTTTGTCGAGAACTGGGATTTATTCTATGGCGTGATCAAGAGTGTGTTCTTTGGAGCAACAATCGGGTTGGTAAGTTGCTATCGGGGGTTCCACTGTGAGCCGGGAGCCGAGGGAGTTGGGCAGGCAGCGACCGCTGCCTTTGTTCAATCTTTTGTGATCATCATCATGCTGGATCTCATGCTAAGTATCCTGTTGGATGAAATCTATCTCATTTTTTGGCCCTTAAATACAAGTTTATTGGCAGGCTAATGGTTAGCGCAGAACCAATTATTTCAGTCCAAGATCTACATGTCCGTTTCGGTCGCCAGTATGTCTTGCGGGATCTTTCACTCTCGGTACCTCGAGGTCAAACTTTGGCCATTATTGGTGAGAGTGGTTGTGGTAAGACAGTACTGCTTAAAACAATCATTGGTCTTGTCCAGCCTCACCAAGGCCATGTCGAAGTGCATGGTCAGCGTATCGATCGGCTTACAGAACGACAATTGGCACAACAACGCACACGTTTTGGTTTTGTATTTCAAAATGCTGCCCTTTTTGACAGCATGACCATAGAAGAAAATATTCTCTTTCCGCTGCGGCAACACCAAAATGATCACCGAGCTACGCATCAGGATGCAATGCTTTCTCGGCTGGCCGAAGTCGGTTTGCCTACCAGTGTGTTACGTAAGTATCCGGCCGAATTGTCCGGAGGTATGCGCAAACGGGTGGGTTTAGCGCGGGCGCTTGTCATGCAGCCCGAAATCTTATTGTACGACGAACCAACAACAGGGCTGGATCCCATCGTCAGTGATGTCATCAATGAACTAATGATGCGCACTCGAGATACGTACGACGTCACTAGTATTGTAGTCACACACGACATGAAGACTGCAAGCAAAGTCGCAGACCGCATTGTGATGCTCTACCCGTTATCGAGATTGGATTCTCATGAACGACAAATTATTTTCGATGGAAAGTCTGATGAGGTTGCCCAATCCTCCGATCGCCGTGTGTCACAATTTGTGCGAGGTGAAGCAGGAGATCGATTGATGGAGATGAGAGAAAGCCGTTAACCGAGGTGACCACGCCAAATCAATCTGGAGCATAACGTCGAGGCTTCAGTTGAATAGTTCGTTATTATTCAATTATGAAAAGGCATACCAATGGAAGACCGAAGTAAACAGTTCAAAGTAGGCATCGTCGCCGTTGCGACTTTCCTGGTAACTGGGCTACTCGTCTTTTTTACCAGTGATTTTTCATGGTCACCTTTTCGTGATGAGTATCAGCTTCAGGTGATTGTGGATCAGGCACCAGGTGTGGCTCCCGAAACACCTGTGCGTCGGCGTGGAATTCTTATTGGTCGTGTGGGGGAGGTACTTGACACGGATGAGGGTGCCCTCATTACCATCAATATTTACAAAGAAAAGCACGTGAAGACCAATGAAGTTGCCAGAATCCAAACTTCGCTGATAGGAGATGCAGTCGTCGAGTTTTCTCCCGGTCGACCATCTGCAAACGCACAAATCGTGAAGCCAGGTGGGGCACCACTTCAGGGGATGTACAATCCGAGCCCTCTTGATTTGATTGCGAATTTGCAAGGAGACCTCAAGCAGACAATCCAATCCTTGGGGAGCGCTGGTGAAGAGGTCCGAGATCTCGCTGAGCGTTTGAATGAAGTCATGGGTGGACAGGATATTGAGCGGATAGATCGTCTTTTTACATCAGCAGAAGTGGCGTTAAATAATTTTGGTAGCGTGATGGCCAATATCGATGATGTGCTGGGCGAGGAGCAATTCAAAGTTGAGTTGAAGAACGGTCTGTCCCACATTCCAGGGGTCATCGAGGATACAAAACTTATTATGGAAGCCTTAGAAAATGCTGTCACATCTGCTAACCAAAACCTTGTCAACCTTCAAGGTCTCACTGGGCCGCTTGGCGAACGTGGTCCTGAGATAATCGATGCTTTGGAATCGGGTGTAGACAATCTTAGCGAATTACTGGGCGAAGCAGCCTTGTTGGCGAAAAATATAAATAACAGCGATGGCACCATTGGCAAACTGATCAACGATGATCAACTTTATCAGCAATTGGCCGGTACGATTGGCCAGGCATCGTCAGCAGTACGTGACGTGCGCCTGCTGATCAATGATCCAACCATCCAGAGACGCATTCGTCAGATCATAGACGATGTCCATGTCTTTGCCGACAAAATCGCGCGCGACCCGGCTCGTATAGCGCGGGGTTTCATTCCCAAGCATCGCGAGGTACCGATCAAGTAAGCGCCTATTGCCCTTGGGGTGTTGGCAAAACTTCAAGCGGTTGTCCCCCTGGAGGAAGGGTGTCCTGGGGAGGGGCGAGCGTTGGTTGTCCGAGGCTTGGGCCAGAAATAAATGGTGGTCCTACCGGGACGACTCCTGGCAACCCTGTTCCTGTTGCCGGTAAGACGGCACCTTGCAATGTGCTTTGCCTTAAGTGTTCAGCACGTTGAAGAAGCTGTTCGCTTGGAACAATAACCTGTGGGACCATGTTGAATGATACGGTGCGGAAATCTTGTATCTTACGCGGAATTAAATTTTCGCTAACAAAATCCAGTGGTGGGATTTGGTACCAGGGAGCAGGGATCGGTTGGTTCACAGTGAGTGTTTCATAGCCGGCCTTAACGAGACGTATTTCTCTCGTACCGTAGTAGACAAAATCAGTAGCGCATGGTGTGGTGCCAATGGGTTGGTTATCCACGTAGGCCATAGCACCTGGTGGATTGCTGCGGACCATCAGGCGTCGGCGCAAGCAACCTGTTTGCAGGGTCAGCGTGGCCATGACCCAGCAGAGCAGAATTTTTTGCGCCGTTTTTGGATGCAACATAGAAATACGCTCGAAAAGACCTGGGCTTCTTCAAGTTGTTTTGCCCAGCAGCAAAAGTTGCGAAAGTATAGGGATCGGACTCGTCTACGACTATGTCGACTTTTCTACTATTTTTGCTGTCTTTCGTGCTTGCAGGTACGGTCCAGAATCTATCTTCGGGTACCAGAGCGAATAGGACGTATGGCTAAGCCTATCAACGGTGAGCTTGAGCAGATAAGATGGGTAGATTAGAAGCTGATTCCGACTCGTAAGTGTATTTTTGAATGGCTAGCCAGCATGACAATTTGGAGATGAGCACAGGAGGGTTGCTCTGTGCGGCGGTCAGTGACGTCGGTATGCGCCGTTCGAGTAATCAGGACTCGATGGCTATTGCACTAGCTGATGGTACTGACCAATGGCTGAGCCAAGGCCATCTTCTGGTAGTTGCAGATGGCATGGGAGCCCATGCTGCAGGCGAACTTGCCAGTAAGCTGGCAACGGACACCATTACGCATAGCTATCATAAACGCCCAGAAGATTCGCCCAGTGAATCTTTGGTAGAAGCAATTCGTGAAGCAAATAATGTAATCTATACCAAAGGGCAGGATAGTGTTGACTTTCAGGGTATGGGTACCACTTGCAGTTCCTTGCTCCTTCTCCCAAAAGGGGCACTGGCAGCCCACGTAGGGGATAGTCGTGTGTATCGATTGCGTGGGAATAGTTTCGATCAACTGACTTTCGATCACAGTCTGGTTTGGGAAATGGCAGCCGCAGGGCATGCTACAGAAGAAGAAGTACCAGCGTATGTTCCGAAGAATGTAATAACCCGTTCGTTGGGTCCACATCCCACCGTATCCGTAGATTTGGAAGGCCCTTTTCCTTTGCAAGCAGGCGACCATTTTCTGATCTGTAGCGATGGATTAACAGGGCCGCTGAAACCCGAGTTGATTGGCATGGTCTCTGCATGCCTGGCACCCGCTGAAGCAGCCCAGTCACTAGTCGATTTAGCCAATCTATTGGGCGGTCCAGATAACATTACAGTAATCATTGCTGAGGTGGTTGATCCTAGCCAGTTGGGGAATTCGGACAATAGTTCAATAGCTATGCCGGCTCGCAGCATCCGACCTAGGCTCACAAAATCAAAAGGCGGTTTTTTTTCATGGCTGAAGGGAGTGTTTTTGAACAATGATTGTTCACATTCTATTCCGGGAAACGATAGAATATCCTTGCAAGGCAAGGCCCCGTACCGTCATCATGATGCCACACCGAGTCCTGCGAATATCGAGACACTCAATGAAATTGTTCGTCAATTAGAAGATTTGGAGAGCGAACGAGATTGGGCATTCGATTGGCAGCCCATTCACGCCGACCGTCATTTTGCCCATCAAGCAATTGCTCAGAACAACTACCAGGAAGCTGTTGTTTCATTTTGTAGTGCTGTACGTCGTTTGATGCAGGCCTTGCGCGACCAGTCCCCACCGCCTAGCGATTCTTCGATAGGGCTGTAATCCTTCTGGCCCTCCTATTCGGTCCTTTACTGCTACGGCAGTCTAGGACCTATCCCTTGGTGGTGCGACCTTAGCTTCACGCATGCAAGTGCCACTGAGGGCATTCCCTACAGTGATCTCAGAAAGGCTCTTTTAAATACTCTGCGACGCCTTGTTACGAGGCAGATCCAGGTTGGGCCGAAATACGGATGATCGGCGGACTCCTTGGTGCTAGCTTCTGTGAAGTGTCGTTTGCAGACCCTGACTTGCTTGCTAAAGTAGGCCACCTTTTAACCATTCTCTTTGCATGGCCCATGCGCATATTGACCCGTTACATAATACTGGAAATGCTCAAGGTCTTTTTGCTCACCTTTGTCAGTATGACGGTGTTTATTTTTCTGCTACTGATTGGTAGAGAGGCCGTTGAAAATGGTTTAGGGCTATTGCCAATCTTGCGGATGGTGCCCTACATACTACCCCAGGCAATGCAGTTTACTGTCCCTGGCACCATGCTACTTGCGACCACGATTGTCTATGGCCGTGTTGCCTCCTCCAACGAAGTTGTGGCTGTAAAATCACTCGGCATATCCCCCATGGCCATGCTATGGCCGACATTTATTCTGGCTACCTTAGTAAGTCTGGGGGCTGTGATCCTCAACGATGTGGCCGTCTCTTGGGGCCGAGGTGGTGTTCAGCGGGTGATCGTCGAATCTCTAGAAGAAATTGTGTATGGGCGATTGCGAACCAGCGGGCGGTATAGCAATAACCGGATTAAAGTGGCAGTGCAAAGCGTTCAGGGCAAGAAGCTGATGAACCCGAACATTACCTATTTTGTTGCCGGTGACGATCCGCCCTGGAGGATTACGGCCGACGAGGCGGAGTTGAATGTTGATTTAGAAAACAACAATATCGAAGTGACCTTCCGAAATGCTGAAGGGTGTGTGGCAGATCGTATTAAAGGGTCATTTCCTGGTGTCGAAACCATACCCTTTTCGATTGAACAATTCACAGGTAACAAGGAGCGATCACGGAGTACATCGAATTACTCCTTGCGAGAGATTGGACCTTCTAAGCAGAAGCAAGTTCATTTGATCGATCGACTTAAGCAAGAAATGACAGCGGAAGCAGCCCATGCAATGATGATGGGGCGTATGTTTGACTTATCTCAAGCCAATTGGTCAGCCAAACAAAGTCGATTGGCTAGTGCAGAGCGGACATTGCATCGCCTGCACACGGAACCTCATCGTCGTTGGGCTGGTGGCTTTGGCTGTCTGTGTTTTGTGCTTCTCGGTGCTCCCATGGCAGTACGACGCCGTCATGGAGAGTTCTGGGGCAGCTTCTTCATCTGTTTCTTGCCCATTCTACTGGTCTACTACCCCATGCTTGTAGGGAGTCTTGATCTGGCAAAGGACGGTGTATTGCCACCGCAAGTTGTTTGGTTTGGCAATCTGGTGCTAGCAGCATGGGGCGTATGGCTGGTTCGCCGAGTGATTCGTTTTTAATAAGATAAATGCATCGGCGCTACGATCACAGTAAAGGCGGAACAAAGCTGTTATCATAGATGTACGCGAGTAGGAATGATCTTCTGCTATCAGTTCCAGCAAGCGGATAATAATGCCTTCCGGATCATCTGCTTTCTGCATTTTGTTCTTGTCAGATTTACAATTTTCCAGGTAAACTTCTTCTCCCGTCGGGTTTCAGGAAGAAACCTGTGTTACTGGTTGCCTGGCAACCGCCACGACAAGGAGGTCGTTGGTGCTCTCGCATTGGCCTTTACGCACGAAGCTCAAGCTTGGCTTGGGTCTTTTGATCATTACCGTGCTCGCACTTTTTGGGAGTGCGTGTTATGGCCTTTATGCTTACCGAGGTTTGGTCAAGAGCCTGGCGGCTCGTTCTGCTGAACTTCCTCTGGCCGGTCAAGTGAGTCAAAACCTGGTCGATTTGCGCGATATCCTCAGTCAAGCTGGCGAAAGGTTGGAATTGCCTGAATGGCGAAAATCCCTGTCCAGAAGCACACACGCAAAAGATGAGGACTATCCCTGGGATGCTCAGTGGTTGCGTGAAGCGTATTGCGACCGTTTTGAAGAATTCACCCAGTCGTTGGATCGCTACCGTCATCTCTTGGACCAGAACAATATAGATCGTGACCCTCGTCTTGGTGATGATTTTCATGAACGGCAAACCCTGGCTCGAATTGATGCGGTCGTGGTACGTATGGGTGGGGCGGATCTTTCAACCAGTTTGGAGGAAGATTGGCTCTTAGATCCTTCTCGCATTGGTATGTTGCGTGATGCAGCGGATCAGCTTAGGCATCTTGTGGCCGAGTTGCCCAGTCATCTCCATAAGCAATTTCAAGCACTTTCAGTTGATGTTCGTGCTGAGTATCGCACAGCAATCGTAATTGCCTGGACGAATGCTATTATCGCACTTGTCCTGCTGGTCACTTCGATACGCATGTTTTACAAGTGGTTTGCCAAACCTTTGCAGATGCTCGTATTGGGATCTCGTGAAGTCGCTAGCGGTAATTATGAGCACCGAATTGAACTTGATACAAAGGATGAAGTTGGAGAGTTGGCAGTGGCAATGAATGAGATGACGACGCAATTCCAAGAAACACGGGACGACCTTGATCGTCAAGTTCGAGAGCGAACCAATCAAGTAGTTCGTAGCGAACAATTGGCTAGCGTAGGTTTTCTGGCAGCCGGTGTTTCTCACGAAATCAACAATCCACTGGCTTCGATTGCTCTTTGCAGTGAATCGTTAGAGAATCGCCTTGATGAGCTCTTGGATGATGTAAATCCTTCCCAAAACGAAGACATCCAAGTGGCGCGTGACTATCTCCAAATGATTCAGAGAGAAGCTTTCCGTTGCAAACAAATCACTGAAAAATTACTCGACTTTGCCCGTAGAGGAGATGCTCAACGACATAGTGCAGACTTGCGAGAATTGACAGCGGGCGTCATCGAGATGGTCCAGCACTTGGGCAAGTACCACGACAAAAACCTGGTTCTTGCCGAAGGCGATCCCGTGATAGTGCAAGTGAATGCTCAAGAAATCAAACAAGTCATGCTCAACCTCATCACCAATGGTTTAGAAAGCCTTGACGATAATGGAACGGTGCATGTGGTTGTTGAACGGCAAGGTGCCCTGGCAAGAATCGTTGTTGAGGATGATGGTTGTGGAATGACCCAGGAAGTTACCAAACATCTCTTCGAGCCCTTTTTTACCAAACGACGTAGTGGACAGGGTATAGGTCTCGGTTTGTCGATTACTTACCGTATCGTAGAAGAACATCAGGGAACCATCGAAGCGACCAGTGAAGGAACGGGCCACGGATCGCGATTTGTCGTTACGCTGCCCATCGAATTTGCTCATAAGGAGAATCATCATCGCTACCAAGCAGCCTAATGGTCAAGGCTTGACCTTACTATTTGCAGATGACGAACGTTCGCTTCAGGAGCTGATGAAACTCGAGCTGCCTCGACTTGGCCATCGGGTTACGATCTGTCCTGATGGACTGACAGCTTTTGCGGCGCTCGAAAAAAACACGTACGACTGCATTCTGGTGGATTTGGACATGCCGGGTAAAAACGGTATCGAAGTAATAGCCCACTGCAAGGAGTTGTCACCAGAAACGGAAGCCGTCGTGCTTACGGGCAAGTCATCGATGGACACGGCTATTGCCGCCCTGCGCCATGGGGCTTTTGATTACCTGACAAAGCCATGCAAATTGATCGAAATACAGGCACTCCTTAAGCGTGTGGTCGATAAGCGACAGCTGACACAGAAATACCGAGCTCTGCAGCATCAGGTTCATCGTCTGGAAGGAGCACCCAGACTTGTTGGCAAGACACCTGCCATGCAAAAAGTGAATCTGCTGATCGAAAAAGTGGCTCCCACCAACTCAACGGTACTCATTCTTGGTGAGACGGGCACTGGCAAAGAACTAGTCGCTCGAGCATTGCATGATCACAGTGCTCGTGCCGAAAATCCATTCGTCGCAATCAATTGTGGTGCGCTCCCAGAGACACTGATTGAAAGTGAATTGTTCGGCCATCGAAAGGGCGCATTTACTGGTGCTGACGATCACCGTGTCGGCTTATTCGAAGTTGCCCACGGCGGGACAATCTTCCTGGATGAGATAGGCGAATTACCCAAGGCAATGCAGGCCAAATTATTACGTGTGCTTGAGAGTGGCGAAATACGTAGGGTCGGTGAAAATAAATCGACCACAGTAGATGTGCGTGTGGTCTGCGCTACACATCGCGACTTGCCAAGCATGGTTGCAGAAGAAGAGTTTCGTGAAGACTTGATGTATCGAATCAACACGTTTGAAATCCATCTGCCGCCACTACGCGAGCGGATTGAGGACATACCCGAGTTGGCCCAGCATTTGCTTTCTCGTTTTCGCCGCGGTGCTGAAGCGCAGCTTGCTGAGGACGCGGTTGCATCCCTATGTGGTCATGTCTGGCCGGGCAATGTGCGCGAGCTGGCCAACGTGGTTGAGCACGCGACAATACTTTGTGATAGTGGTCCTATTCGTCGCGAGCACTTACCCCAGCATTTTGACAGCCGCCAACTGCAAGGCACAGCGCGCAACCGGCGGAGTCCAATGACACTGCGTGAACTGGAAATGGAAGCCATTGTCGAAGCTTTGGAGCGCAACGATGGCAATAAACCGAAAGCAGCCGAGCAATTGGGTGTGAGCTTGAAGACGCTTTACAATAAGCTTAATCAAGCAAGTGATTTGGAGAAATCAGCATAAACAAATAATCAGTTGCCCAGTAACCCATTTGCCAAGAAATACAGCACCCGGGCAATACGGGCAGTCAAGTATCCTACGCTACCTTGCGTACCACGCCTGTAACGACACCTAGCACCTTGACGTTTCGGCTATAGATTGGTTTCATCGAAGAATTGGCCGGCTGCAGCCGAACCCGATTTGCCTCTGGATACCAGTATTTGAGTGTGGCATCGCCTTCATCGGTAAATGCCACCACGATGTCCCCTTTATCGGCAGTACGTGCTTTGCGGCAGATAACAAGATCGCCATCGGCAATTGCCGCTTCGATCATCGAATCGCCCTTTACCTTTAATGCGAATAAGTTTTTTTGGCCAAACCAGTCGGTAAACTCGAAACGCTCTGCCTGCTCGATAGCTTCTGCCAAGCTACCTGCAGCAATCTGGCCCACGAGTGGTAAACCTCGGTCTTCTAGCGCATCTTCGGTTAGCTGGATCGCTCGCGACATATTAGGTTCGCGGGTGATCAACCCTTTTTTTTCTAGGGCCTTCAGGTGGCACATCACTCCATTGGGAGAATTAATACCAAAGTTTTCACCAATTTCGCGTACGGTGGGGCCATAGCCACGGCCATCGATTTTGGAACGAATGTATTCTAAAACTTCGCGTTGGCGTTTGGTAAGCTGGTCGATTCCCATCTCTTCCCCCGGTTATTGAAGGCCCAAGACTATGGACAAACTAAGGACTCCGCAAATAGGCCACAGTTTCTAGGACGCAGTTTCTAGGACGCAGTTTCTAGGACACAGTTTGCAGCACACAGTTTCTAGGCCACAGTTCTTGTATACTGTTTAGGGTGAACCCGCTGGGCGGGACCCTGGTCATGTTAATATACGTGCGTACACATTACAAGTGCATTTGTACAGTAGTGGCTGCGCATCATTTTTCCCGGTAAAAATGCCTGAAAAGGCGAATTCTATGGGTACGATGTGTCTCTTCTGCGATTTCAGCCTTGAATTGACTGGTTCGCCGAGATAGTGAGGCTCCCAAAATAGTGAGGGACAGAAACGTTATGTGGTTTGCAGGTTACATTTCTGGCATCATGAGACCAGATTCGTTACGCTTGACGCCTTGGTTGGGCTGTCGTCTGCTGGCCGTCTGTTATCAGCTACCTGGAAACTGGAGAATAGGGATCTTTGGCCACAGCCTAGAATAGCCCAGTCGAAACGAATGACCGATCTGCTACGTCAAGATATTATGAGTGCGGCCGATATGGTTGTCGTCAAGGTTGGTACGCGCGTGCTGACCCAGGCGAACGGCATGCTCGATAGTCATCAAATTGTGAGTATTGCTGGACAAATTGCGCGGCTCGCTGAAGCAGGGCGACGTGTGGTCCTCGTGAGCAGTGGAGCTGTTGGCGCAGGATTGGCACGGATGGAACAACAGGTGCGCCCCTCGGATCTGGCGTCGCTGCAGGCCGCTGCAGCAGTAGGCCAAAGTGTGCTTATTGAATCGTACAATCGTGCACTCGAGCCGCACAAGCTGCATGCTGCACAGGTTCTGCTTTCGGCCTCGGACCTGCAAGATCGTACTCGTTACTTGAATGTACGCAATGCCCTGATGGCCCTTTTCCAGTTTGGCGCAGTGCCGATTATTAACGAAAATGACACCGTCAGTGTGGAGGAATTGCAGCTTAGCTTTGGAGACAATGACCGTCTTGCCGCATTGGTGACTAATTTACTTCGTGCTCCATTACTGGTGCTGCTATCTGATATTGATGGCCTCTACGATGGTGACCCTAAAGATCCGCAGGCAAAAGTGCTGTCAGTTGTTACGGATCTTGACGCAGCGCAACAACAGCATGTCCACGACAATTCGCAGGTCGGCATGCAATTAAGTACGGGTGGAATGGCAAGCAAACTACAGGCGGTGCGAATTGCCACCGCTGCTGGCGAGAATGTCGTCATTGCTAATGGTAGACGTGAAAGAGTACTGGACGACATTCTCTCGGGAGAAGATATCGGCACGCTCATATTGGCCGAAGGACCGATGGTTGATTCTCGGAAACGTTGGATTGGTTGGAGTGCGAACCCTGCTGGTAGTTTGAAACTTGACAAGGGGGCTTGTCAGGCAATCCAGAGTGGTGGTCGTAGTTTGCTTTCAGTGGGTGTTACGGCTGTCGATGGATGTTTCGACAAAGGGGATGTGATTTCAATCTGTGATTTGCAGAATCGCGAAATAGCCCGTGGTTTGACAAATTATTCAGCTGCAGAACTGCAAAAAATCGCTGGTCAGCCGACGGAACGAATTGCCGAATTGCTGGGCTATTGCCCCTACGATGAGGTAGTCCATCGCAATAATCTGGTGCTTGTGGGTTAAGAAAAGGGGTGAAATATGCGGGCCAGCCCGAATATGCGCCTTTCTATCCGAGACAAGGACTCTTTGGCTTGTTGAAAAGTAGCGCCTCACCATCGGTCTAATTACGCTGACAATATATGGGCAGCCCCGGATGAGACAGGCGGGTGGTCCCTGCTTCTCAACTCTTGTCCATCGTTATCTGGAGTCCCATGCCATGACCCGTTATTGCCTGCTTGCTTTGTTGTTAGGAATACTCTCTCCCTGCATGGGGGCAGCCTAGGAGGCAGTCGAAGGGAAACCCCAAAAAGTCAGGGTACTGACTCCGGAGTTGGTTGAAGCAAATTATGCTTACGAACTTGCCAAACTCAACTTACAACAATATCGACAGGCCACTTTGCCCCAGCAGCGGCGTCATCTTGATTAACAGATCCGACTCGCCGATCATGAAATATACTTGTTGAGACGCCGACTCAATGATTAACGGCCGTTTCTCGAGGTGGATGAATTCTCGCCTGTGCGGACTGGCGCAGACAGTCATGAATTGGCCCTTCTATCCGCTCTTTCGCGGTATCGCCAATTGCGCGACGCACGTGTGAACCAGATGCGCTATACACGGAAGAATTGTCAGCTATTGCGTTTGGAGATCCTCAAAGCAGCCACACGTCTGGCGGCAGTCAAAAAATCTCTGGTCGTGGAATAAAAGACGACGCACGTGTTTGCGAGAAACATTCTGTTAACCACTTTGACTATTTCTTATTCGTATGTGCAAAGATATGCTGTTTCTTCGGCGATTTTCAGTTGAAACACTTTATTTGCATCAACGACAAATGATTTGCCGGCAGGGTAATCCTGCCAAGTTTCACACCCCGGAAGCTTTACCGTCAAGCAACCGCTGACAACGGTGACGGTCTCTTTTTTGCTCGTGTCAAATTCATACTCGCCAATCTCCATCACACCCACCGTGGCGGGCAATGTGGCAGTTTGGAAGGCAATGGATACAACTTTGCCTTCAAAATAGGTATTGGTTTTGAGCATGAGGATTCCCTATTCATGAGTGGTGGAAGATTTCTCGCAAAAAGTTCTCAGAACAAGAATCAGCTGCGAAGAAATTAGGAGATTCCCGAGAAGCGACCCTTTGCGACCTGATCGCTTTGCACGATAATCTCCCTTTCGAAATGGAAACCATAGCATAAGAAGCTTCCCACACCTTGGCAATTGCCTTCGATTGCATCAGGAATGCGCAGGTCGTCATGAGCAAGCCCATTGAATTAATTCCACTTACTCGACTGGCAATTGCTTTTTTGCCGGTTCTGGTTGTCGTTGTTTTTTTGATTCGCTGGTCTCTGGATGCTGGTACAGCCATTTACGGTATCGCTCGTATGCTGATCCAACTCCTTTTGATTGGCTATGTGCTTACTTTTATCTTTGAGACCCACAATAGTCTTTTGGTAGTTGGTGTTCTGTCCCTTATGCTTGCGATTGCCAGTTGTATTGCCTTGCGACCGATTCGAAAGAAAAAAAAGGGTCATTATGGTAAAGTGCTGGTGTCTATAGCCATTGGCGGCGTACCGACGCTTGTGTTGATTACACAAGGTGTCCTCAACTTAAAACCGTGGTTTGATCCTAGCAAGATGATCCCACTGGCAGGGATGATATTTGCAAATTGCATGACAGCGATCAGCCTGGCCGCGGATCGATATTATGCCGAGTGGCCTCAGGTCGAGCATTGTGTTGCCCGTAATACGGCTTTCCGAGCCGCGTTAATACCCATTACGAATTCACTTTTTGCCGTAGGTTTGGTTTCGTTGCCGGGTATGATGACAGGGCAAATTGTAATCGGAGCTGATCCGTTGGCCGCAGCACGCTATCAAATCATGGTGATGTGCATGCTCTATGGATCGTCCGGAATCTCTGTCGTCAGCTACATGACTTTTATCAAGCACGGTGGTACTGAGAGTGGATAGCTCGGATGTTTTGCCGAGTGAAGTGGCGAAATAATGTTTGGCCAATCACTTTCTAGAGAGCTATTGGGCTGCACATGCTGAGGGATTCGATTTATTTAGGCTTATGCAGCTCCCAGCGGACTAACATGCCCTTGCCTTCGTGGAAGTATCGCCTGGAGACTGGAAAGAAGGTCAAATAGCGGTTGTAAGTTTGTACGTCGACAAGCTCTAAGGCACGGTCACGGTTGGCAGCCAGATTGTCAAACCATGCCCGTAGGGTGGGACGGTAGTCGTGAATGGAACGACGGGCAATTTGAAAACCAGCGTCTTCAAAGGCCTTCACATGGGCATGGTAGGATGACCCGATGTATCCTGGGAAGTAAAGCTGCGAAATGAGTGCTGTCGCGAACAAATGATCGGTCATGCGGCAAAAGAAATGCTTGACGAGTTTTCCACCTGGTTTGATGGCAGCGTAAAGTTTTTTTGGTTAAGGGAGCAACTTCTTTCGGCCTTACATGTTCCATGCTCCGATCGAGTAAATGGTATCGTATTTTTCAGGTTCGTAATCGCGATTGATGAAATCGCCAAATTCTACCTGGAAACCGTTATGTTTCTAGTTGTATTCGACTTGCTCCTTAGAAAGAGTGAGACCGTAGATATTTTCGTTTTTTCCCATGTGTTCATGGATTCGTTTTAGCATGGCTCCCCACCCACAACCGAGTTCAAGAATCTTCTGTCCCGGTTGAGGATCGATCAGATCAAGAATAAAATCGGCCTTTATCTGCTGGGCCTCTTCAAGTCTCTGGCAACCGGGCGGAAAGTCGGCACAAGTGTAGAACATGTACTTTCGGTCTAAAAATAGCTCATGAAAATTGTTCGACACGTCATAATGTTCGGCAATGCCTAGTGCATGGTCTTGTTTCATTTTTGCATGCAGTAGTGGCCAGGGGAGAGGCCGGAGAGGCCAGTGTCCACAGACAAAACTGTAGGCCAGTGGTTTTTCGCAGGTAATAAGATTCCACGCAAAATCCGGGTCGATGGCTGAGGAGAACGGATCAGATGCTGCAAACCAGCGTAAGCGGGGCCATAGACCAACGCTTCGAGCGGAAAGAGTAGTTTTCGTAGAGGGCCCATTGGCTACCAGGTCATTGTAAAAAAAGACGGAGAGGTACATTTTCTATCGGACGTCGAGTATCCTTCAGTTCGCAGTATGCGGCAAGCATCTCTCGCGAGAAAATGAGGGATTTGGATACCGGCACTAGAAAGACGGCCTAGTTTTATCCATGATCTTCATAGCAGGAACTAACTCCCAGGTGTCCTCTTTTTAGACACCACCGATCCTTACAAACCTTGAACCAACATGGCAATCCAATGCGTACCCCCAAAAATGTCCTCGGTGAAAATCTAAAAACATGTTCCAATTCGCCTCTGACAGGTTTTTACCGTGACGGCTGCTGTCGAACGGGACGCGATGACTTGGGGATCCACACTGTGTGTATTCGGGCCACAACAGAGTTTCTGGAATTTTCACAAGAGGTGGGCAATGACCTGAGTACCCCGCTACCCATGTATGATTTTCCGGGTTTGAAGTCCGGAGATCAGTGGTGTCTCTGTGCCCAGCGCTGGCAACAAGCACTGGAAGCAGGCGTTGCACCCCCGGTAGTCCTTGAAGCAACTCATATTTCAACACTTGAATTTGCTGATTTAGAAGATCTCAAAGCACATGCGGTGGACCGAGTATGATTTTTACTGTCCGGTTGAGCGAAAGCCGGTGGCAACGTACAATCGGGGTTCATGCAAATGCCCAGGATAAAGCTCGTTGGTGACCCGTGATGCTGTCTGGGCGTCTCGAATTCTTGTCCTTCAACCCTTTCGTAATTCACCTACCTCATTTATGAGCGAACTACATCACGAGTGCGGCGTAGCGGCCATTTACCATCTGTCCGGCACAGAAACCAGCCCGCTTTGCCCACCGCAGGGGCCAGAAGAGATTTCACGTCTCTTGCCTAGGATGCTGCTGGATATCCAAAATCGAGGGCAGCTATCTGCCGGGATGACTAGTTTCAATCCCACTCGACAGCAACTACTGGATACACATCGTAAGCTAGGGACAGTCAATCAGGCTTTTCGGCTGAATCACCGTGGTAAAGCTGAGAGTCTCATGAAGGAATATGCAGGGAATGCGGCGATCGGTCATGTTCGCTATGCGACTTGTGGAGCCGATGATTGCAGCTATGCACAGCCCTTTGAGAGACATCATCTCCAAAAACACAAATGGTTTAGTTTTGCCTTCAATGGCCAACTAGCCAACTACAGCCAACTGCGTAACAAACTTCTGGACGAAGATGACCACCATCTGGCTCGGTCCAACGATACCGAAATCATCATGCATGAGATCAGCCGTGAGTTGTCGGGTGATCGTCGATTGCCATTGATTGACGTGATGCGCCATCTGGCTACCCGTTTTGACGGCGCCTATACGATTGCAATGATAAATGCCCAGGGTGAAATGCTGGTGGCACGAGATCCGTTAGGCGTGAAACCGATGAGTTACGCCATTGAGGGCCCCTTATTTGCTGCAGCAAGTGAGAGTGTCGCTTTGACAAATCTTGGCTTTTCGTCCGATTTGATACGTTCGCTTGAGGCAGGAGAAGCGATTACGATCTCGGAAGGCAAAATAAGTATTGAGCGATTTAGTGACAATCCTCGACGTGCCCATTGTTTCTTTGAATGGATCTATTTCTCAAACGTGGCCAGTTCACTTGATGGGCAAAGTGTCTATCTGTCTCGAAAAGCTTTGGGTGAGGAGCTGGCTCTGCTGGAAGATGTACCGAGAGATGAAAATACAATCATTGTTCCAGTGCCTGATACGAGCAAAGCGGCGGCGGATGCAATGGCCTATCAATTGGGAGTTCCCTGCGTGGAAGGGCTGATTCGCAACCGCTATTCAGGACGCACATTTATTGAAGGGGGCAGTGACCGTCAGGCAAAGGCTGCTGCCAAATACACACCCCTGCCTGAAGTGCTGGCGGGTAAGCGTGTCTTGTTGGTTGAGGATTCGATAGTGCGTTCTACGACGATGCGCGTCCTGTTGGATAAAATACGAAAAGTCGGCAAAGCCCAGGAAATTCATGTCCGTGTTGCATGCCCACCCATCGTGGCACCATGTTTTTATGGTATCGATATGTCGACGATTGGTGAACTGTTTGCACCACAATTCAACCTGTCGGCAGAGGCAAAGGACGATCTATTTCAATCCATGGCACAGGAATTAGGATCCGATTCGGTTCGCTATTTGCCTGTTGAAGCGATAGCTCGTGCTGTCGAAAAACCAGCGGAACAAATTTGCCAAGCATGCATTACAGGCAGCTATCCAACCCCTGCCGGCCAGGCACTCTACGACATTGCATTGAATAATTTCAAATCAAGCCGTGACGAGGGAACCCAGCGGACCTACGAAACTGTGACGAGCTAGCCCGCAAATGGCACCCAGCTGGATTTGGTAAAGGATCTGTGGAGACTGACCAGGTCGTTCCGGCTCTGTAAAAAACTCTTTCCTTCTAATGAAACCACGAGGGTCCAGCGCGGCCAAAGGCCGCAACCAAAATCCCCCCCCCATGCTTGGGGAGGGGCTGATCCGGGTACAGGATTTCAAAACCCTCCCCCCTGTATCTATTGTATTGGGGCCTCCCTGAAAGGGAGGGGGATTTAGCGAGGAAAATTTGCGCACCATCGGAAGTCAAAGACTAAGAGCGTTCGTAGCACGGAGAATTTTCTTATTGAAAGAATAGCGGGCATCATTTGCCTCAGTGATCTCACTGTCTCCGCGATTAGCACCTAGGCCAGGGTTTCTGCAGAGCCGGCCTCCCCCTTTTTATTCCTTGGTAAACTCCGCCCGATAAACGGGTTCTTCGTTCATACGTGTTCGACGCTCGAAGTGTGTGAGGTAGTCGAGATCGTGTTCTGCCGATCGTTCGGGCACATTGGCAGGGCCACTGAGAGTTGTTACCGAGGAGATGAGTTGAAGCGTAGTATCGTAGTACTCTTTGACATCGGTCCAAAAATGCAAACGGCCTCCAGTTTGAAGTGTGCGAACAACATCGGCTAGAAAAGCCTCATTGAGCACTCGACGTCGATGGTGTCTTTTTTTCCACCATGGGTCAGGAAAATAAACGTGAACTGCTGCGAGAGAATCTGCGGGAATAATCTCATGCATCAAGCGGAGTCCGTCTCCATGGACAGCGATGGCATTGTTTAATTTGCGTTTGGCAAGACGTGCTGCCGTGAATCGGGCATATTTGAATGAAACCTCAATTCCCAGAAAATTTTGATGCGTGTTTTGTATTGCGGCGTTTTGCAGAAAGAGGCCCTTACCGCTCCCGATTTCAATATGCAACGGTGCGTTTTCGGAAAAAAGCCGCTCTGTTGACCAGGGAGTGGGCAATTCATCAACCGCAAAGAAATGCGATGACAGTTCGAGTTTAGGATCAATTTTTCGTAAAGCGCGACGACCCATTTGGTGTAGATTCTGCGAATGCTGTAGTAGGGACGGGTGGCAGGGAAGGTTGTGGCAGAAAGGTTGTAATAGCGGTGGGTTAAGGTGTTGGTGTATTTTGTTTCAATTGATCGATTGGCAATGGCACGCCACGGAGTTCTCCTTCACAGGCGATTGATTCGTCAACAAATCCCTGAAAACGGCTACTGATCATCTTGCCTCGACGAACATTGATGACCTGGCAGACGATGGTTAGCCGTTGGCCTGGTACTACGACGCCACGGAATCGCACATTGTCGAGTCCTCCAAACCCCATGACTTCACAGCCTAGTAAATCGTGTTTGCCCGAATGAAAAGAGCAAACCTGTGCAGCGGCTTCGCACATGATAACACCCGGCATCAAGGGCATTCCCGGCATGTGACCAGAGTGCCAAAACTCGTCCTGTGAGACATCACGGTAGCCTATACAGATGCCTGTCGCCGAATCATCATAAACGATCGCTGTAAGTTGATGCATCGCACCGCGCTGTTGGTTGTAGCGCTGGATGGCTTCAATATCTGCGACCTGTTGTGAAAAGTCGATGCTTGCGGGATCAATAATATAATCCTTGCCACTCACGTCGATCTTCCTCGGTCTATCTCCGGCCAGTGGGTAGTATGCAAGTCACGTGGAACTCAGGCATGCGCTGTCGAGGGCATACGCTGTCGAGGGCATACGCTGTCGAGCAGGAAAGATCTCGGGCCGCAAAAATCAAATGGCCAATCCTATCAGGCTGCAGGTACCATAGCTTTGAGTTATAGCTTAGATTTATAGCTTAAGTCTTTACTTTTTGGCGGCGATTTTTGCGCGGCCGACTACAGGCCGGACGTTTGCCATGATTGGCTTTTTTAACTTTACGACCAGGCTTGGCCATGGGAGAACTCCTGCTTAGTGTAAGTAACTGGATGCGTCGGGCCCCATATTCTAACAGCTTGGTAGCAGGCATGAAAGGGTGGTAAGGGACCTGTATTTTTGGGGGTAACGGTTTTCGCGTCCTTTTTAGGGTTTTAAATCCCAGGCTTCC
>PATG01000123.1 GCA_002713555.1 Planctomycetaceae bacterium | reverse complement strand
TTTGCTGCTGCAGCGAATGCGATTTTTGATTCTGCCTGAGTATTGCCGGCATAGGCAAGTGACGAAAGGAGTACCGCACACGGTTCGGCCAGACGTTGCAACCCGTAATAGGCTATTGGTGGTGCAGCAGTTTTTTCGAATTGTGGTCTTAGATTTCGCAGCAGCACCTGATGCAGCATCCATTCAAAAAGCGAGAGTCGCGAGTCCGCTTTGACTATCTCCTGAAAAGCCTTTGAGAATTCGACATATTGAGACTGGGCCATAGCGCGCAGTGCGGGTAGTGCCATATCGACAAGCGGCAAACGGACACGTGCGTCAAGCTCGTCTACTAATGGACTGAGTTTGCTGGTCAATTCAACAATGTCAGGAGTCGTACATTCGTTCAATTTGCGAATCTGTCGCCTACGGATTTCAGAGTCACGGTCCAGGAGCAATGCAAAGATAACCGCACGGGACCCATAGGGTTCGTGGATGACCGCGGTAATATCGGAAGGCAATTCATGGACAAGTTGCCTGGCATAGAGATTATGAATCTCCGTAGGCTGTCCCACGTGTTCAGCAGCATCGCTTACAAAGTCCATCGGTACGTGGTTGTCGAGAGTAGCATCCCCAACAAATCCAGATGCTTGCGAAATCTCTGCGAGTGCGGCAGGCGTTGTAGGGTGCTGGGGGAATTTACCATCCCAGTCGGGTTCGAGAGCTAGGATGCGTTTTGGTAAAGGCGGGTGTGTTGCCATCAATCCGGTGAAACCTTCCCAGACACCTTGACCAAAGTACATGTGGCTCATCTCAGCAGCATTTTCATGTTGGAGTCGTGAGCCGTTGAGAACTGCGCCGATACGTTTGAGAGCTCCTGCAATGCCCTGAGGATTCCGTGTGAACTGTACAGCTGAGGCATCTGCCAGATACTCGCGCTGTCGTGAGACTGCGGCCTTAATGATGTTGCCAATCAGAGTACCAACCAGACCAAGTACAACTAAAATCAGGCCAATCAAAAAAAATGCCAGGGCCGGATTGTTTTTTGAGCGACTGTTCCCGCTGTGTGCTGCAATGCGAAAGAGCACTCGTCCAATCAATCCAAGCAGCAAAATGCCGTGAAGCACGCCAATAAGTCGTATATTCAATCGCATGTCGCCATTGAGAATGTGGCTGAACTCATGAGCGACCACACCTTGCAATTGATCGCGCGTTAAGAGCTCTGCAGTGCCGCGCGTGACGGCTACCACGGCATCGCCTGGTGAATAGCCCGCCGCAAAAGCATTGATCCCCTTTTCTTCAGGTAATAGATAAATTGGAGGTACTGGTACTCCGGCCGCGAGAGCCATTTCTTCGACCACATTGACCAAACGTCGCTCTACTGGATCCATCGTGTTTGGGATGATCCGTCGTCCTCCCACATTTTCGGCTACCGTAGTGCCTCCACCACGTAATTGGGCAACTTTAAACAGACTCCCTCCCCCAATCAGAAGCAGGGTCGCGAGACCAGCTCCAAACGGGGTTGACCAACGTGCCACGGAATCGTTACGAGGCGACATCCCTGTTTCAACGCTCATTCCTGTTTCAGGGCTATTGTCGAGGTTCTCTATCGCAAAGGCTGTGACAAAGACAACCAGTCCCACGATACTTATGACTGCCAGCAAGAAAAGCCAAACCAACCACTTGGTGGAGCGACGTGCTTGCGATTGACGTTCGTAGAAAGTAGTGGACATAGGATTATCAAAGGCTGAGTAAGCCCAGGCGAGCCACAGCGGATTTGTTTAGCGGTGCAAAGCAAGCTGGAAGACGAAGAGAGAATAATCCTGGTTCCAGGTCTCCGGCTTGAACCCCACGTCAAAATGATACCTTGGGCGCTTCAGCGATGGCTTCGCTGTCGAATTCCAGAAGCTCAGCATCTTCGCCATAGCCAAACATGCCGGCGAAAAAGATTGGTGGGAAGGTCTGCCTATAGGTATTAAAGGCAGTGACCGAATCGTTGTAGGCCTGTCGCGAAAAGGCCACCCGATTTTCGGTAGAGGTGAGTTCCTCTGTAAGTTGGGCCATATTCTCGTTTGCTTTGAGATCAGGATAAGCCTCGGATAGAGCAAACAATTTCCCTAAGGCTCCCGACAGCCCTTGCTCAGCACTCATCAGTTCTTTCATAGCAGCAGCATTACCCGGATTGGCAGCAGCTGCTTGCAAGCCGCCAACCGCCTGATTGCGAGCGTTGATGACTGCTTCGAGAGTATCTTTTTCATGGGCCATGTAACCTTTGACGGTTTCGACCAGATTGGGAATTAAGTCATAGCGCCTTTTAAGCTGTACTTCGATTTGCGAAAAAGCATTGTCGATCCGGTTGTGGAGCGTCACGAGACGGTTGTAAATGCCAACGCCAAAAAATGCGAGGAGTACCACAACACCGAGCAGAATACCTAGTGTGCCCATGGTTGAAAGGGCCAAAAGTCCCCAAGGTAACATGGCAAGATTCCTTATAAGAGTGGTAGTTGGTGGAATAGTGGTGGATGGTAGTAGATCGAAAGGCTGTAATGACGATCAGCCTACACCCTTAGCGCAAGAATGCAAACCGATAGATTCTCATTGGCTGTTCGTCGCAGGAGTACAAATCTTGCCAGAAAAGGGCCCGCATATCATTTTTTCAACCACTAAGCCAATCGAGTAAAAAGCTTAATGCAAGAAAAAAGAAATTTTGAAAGTGGCAAAACCGTCGTCAGCACCAATTGATCAGTACGGCGACTGGAAATCAGGGAAAGGAGACCATCTTAGAAAGCCACAGCAGATGCGAATCCATTGGGGGCTAGGATTCTGGATCTTTAGTTCTCTCAATATAGTCTCCAGTACGGGTGTCGACGCGCAACCAGTCACCGATGTTAATGAACGCAGGAGCGCCTATTTCTGCTCGCGTTTCCAACTTAACTGGTTTTTGGACATTGGTAGCCGTATTTCCTTTGACGGTCGGTTCGCAATACTCGACTTGCAAAACAACATGGTTTGGTAGTGTAACAGCAATGGGATTGTTGTTGTAAATAACCAATTGGCATTCCATGCCTTCTTTGAGAAATCTGCTTTCTTCTCCCACCTGATCCTGGGACAACTCATATTGTTCGTAGTCATCGTTCTTCATAAAGACATAGCTATCGCCCTGTCGGTACAGAAATTGGGCTGTGAACTCCGAAACGTCTGCAGCCTCGAGTGATTGGCCAGCGCGGTAAGTTTTATCGGTAACAGTGCCCCGAATTAGATTCTTTAGTTTGCACTCGTACAGGGCTGCTCCTTTGCCAGGTTTGCGGAAATTCATCTCGATCATTTGATACGGAGTGCCGTCAATCTGGATCTTGAGTCCCTTGCGAAATTCGTTCGTACTGTAGCTGGCCACGGGATATTTTCCTCTTGCTTATAGTCTTGGTACTAATTGGGTCATAAAGTGATAGGATAGGCAGGGGCGATGTTGGAGGCAGTTGGATTTCAGAGCACTTTTGAGTCAAACCGTCTCAAATAGCTTTGTGATTCTCGCAGCCTTGTGATTCTCGTTGGAAGTTGTATTTGGAAGTTGTATTTGAGCCCTGTGGACCATACATGAAAGAGCCGAGTGAGCATTTTAACCAGTTTTCCAGAGTTTGTCCGCCCCCGTTCGTCAGGTGAACTTTCGTGGCACGAAGAGGTTCGTACAGCTGTACGCAATGCTCGTGACCTCTGCCAGCATTTGGGACTCTCCGACGAATGGACTGCCGCTGCTCAGCAGGGAACTGGGGACTTTCCTGTTTTTGTGCCCCCCAGTTTTTTAGCACGTATTTGCCCTGGTGATCCAGGCGACCCTCTGCTGCGTCAGGTATTGCCAACCCGGGATGAAACCATCCAGATGGAGGGTTATTTGGCAGATCCAGTCGACGACAGTTCAGCGATGTTAGCACCTGGAGTCTTGCAAAAGTATGCAGGCCGAGCATTGCTGATTGCAACAGGATCGTGTGCAGTCCATTGTCGGTACTGTTTTCGCCGATACTATCCTTATCAGGAATCGCCTCACAGCAACGCTGCCTGGGAGCAGGGTCTGGAGTCTCTTGCAAAGGATCCATCCATTACGGAGGTTATTCTAAGTGGTGGTGATCCATTCATGCTTGTCGACGAGCAGTTGGGTGTGTTGGTGGATAGGATTGCTGATTTATCTTCGGTGAAACGCTTACGTGTGCACACGCGATTTCCGATCATGATTCCATCACGAGTCACTGATTCTTTGTTGGATGTACTGACGAAGACTCGTTTAACACCCATTGTTGTTATTCATGCGAATCATGCACAGGAACTTGACGATGATGTTGGACAGTCTATGGAACGTCTGCAAAAAGCTAAAGTTTTGCTCTTGAATCAAGCCGTATTACTTCGAGGGGTGAATGATACGGTGGACTCGCAAATTGCTTTAAGTGAACGATTGGTAGAGATAGGTGTCATGCCGTATTATCTACATCAGCTCGACCGTGTACGGGGAGCGGCCCATTTTGAAGTACCCATTTCCCAGGGGAAAAAGCTCATCACCCAGATGCGGGCAAAACTACCCGGTTATCTGGTGCCCAAATACGTTCAGGAAATACCAAACGAACCTCATAAAAGAGTACTTAGTTAGTGTGGATATTCTTTCCGGTTGCGAAGGCAAGCAGAAACCAAAATAACAGCCCCCAGCACATTCTTGAAAGCACAAGAAACAGATGCCTGTAAGCATTTTTGATTCACAAAACCTAAAGCAATTATGCCGTGATCAAGGTATTGACCCGCAGCAGATACGTCGACTGAGTAACAAGCTTCTTAAGCATTTTTCTTCGGATGACACCGCGTTTTTCGATTTTGCTGCACCTGAACAAGTTGCCTGCCACACACTGGAACTCTATCGCCAATGTGATTCTCAGATTGATGGTGCAACGAAATTACTATTTCGCACAACTAGGGGAATGCTTATCGAGTCGGTAATACTTCGAATTGCCAGCGGCCGTACAACTCTTTGTGTGTCAAGCCAGGTGGGGTGTGGTGCTGCTTGCGAATTTTGCGCAACTGGGAAGATGGGCGTTGCCCAGAATCTAGAGCCTGAAGAGATACTGGACCAGGTTCTGCAAGCAGGTCAGTTGCTGGCCCGAGAAGATAGAAAAATTCGAAATATCGTGTTTATGGGCATGGGAGAGCCTTTTCATAATGAGGAGAACCTTTATCAAACACTCCATGCGTTGACTGCGGCAGACTTGTTTCATCATCCGCCAACCAAAATTCTTGTGTCTACTGTAGGCATTCCAAATGCCATGGTCCGATGCGCGCGTCGCTACCCAGAAGTTAATTTAGCTCTGAGTCTCCATAGTGTTCGGCAAGATGTACGTGAGAGGTTGATCCCACTGGCAAAAAAATATTCACTTGAAGTACTACGTCAGGCATTGCATGAAGTCAATAGATTGCAGACTTCGACAGTCATGATTGAGTATTTGCTCCTTGAGGGTATTAACGACTCAGAGGACGACGCCCAAGAGCTTATCCATTGGCTTGTTGACCTCAAAGTACATGTCAATTTAATTCCTTATAATCCCATTGAAGATGCTCCCCAACTCGCAGGCACCCAGCGCGAAAAGAGAGATGTTTTTGCAGGTTTTCTTAAGAAGGCAGGTTTGCAAACGACAGTGCGTTATTCATTAGGCAACGACATTGCAGCAGCCTGTGGACAGCTTGTCAGAAAAGAAAACCAACAGATTGCCCAACAGAACTCTGCCATCTAAAATCAGTCAATGAAGAGGCTATCTACGGTTCAGGTATGAACGCAGCAGTTTTTCGCAGGACGAATATTTCTTTTTGACGAAGAAATAAAAGTAACACTTTTGTGTGCTTCTCGCTTAACCTAAAGGTTGTGGTTTAAATTCTCCCTTCCAGGTTATCACCCAATTGTTTTGAAAAAGCGTTCATGTCAGGCCGCAGCGTTTTCCACGCCGCTCATCTCCAATAAAGTGTTCAGTTGCTAGCAAATTCAGATGCGAGATGCGAGATGCGGGTCAGGTTACCCGTTATATGTATCCCGCAGCCGCATCCCAACAACGGACAGATGTGCTATGGTGGAACACCCGATTGCGGCTAGCTCTAGAACAAAAGCGCTGACTGTGTCTCAGTTGTATTATCCTCATTTGTTTTAAGCCGTCGTCCGTTCTTCGTACTCGGGGCGCTGGCTATGGGGTCCGAGGGACCATCAAGTTTGTCGCCCTCCCGGATTGTCTTCAATCGTTCTGTGGCGTACTTTTTGTATTCTGCTGAGAGCTCCGTGCCAAGAAACGGTCGTCCCAGCTTCTTGGCCACTGCCAGGGTCGTTCCGCTGCCTGTGAAAGGATCGAATACCAAATCGCCATGATTGCTGCTTGTGCGGATAATACGTCCCAATAACTGCTCTGGCATTTGGCAGCCGTGAAACCCTTGGCGTTCCTTGAAGGTGCCAGCCACGCGTGAGAAGAACCAGGTATCTTGTTCGGGAGTAAAGCCATAGGCGTCGGACTGAAAGTCTTGCGGACGCAAAATCCAGGTGTCGTCCGGCAAACGGCCCTTGGGGTTGGCCCGCCGGTCGCCGTAAACTAGTGCCCTGGCAGAGGGGACTCGAATGGCCGGATCGTCCGCGTTGAATGTGAACTTCTTGGCATCTTTGACAAAGTGAAACAGATGGACATGGGAGCGACTAAATTTTTTTGTACAGTTGACTCCGAAGGTGTAATACCAAATTACCCAGCTTCGCGTCGTAAATCCCAGTTTTCGTTGTGCGGCTACTTTTAATTCTGCAGCATATTCATCGCCAATGGCCAGCCAAAATGTTCCAGTCGGAGATAAGATGCGATGTATCTCTGCCATCCAGGATTCGCACCAGTCGAGATACTTTTGGTCGTCCTGTTTGTCGTCGTACTGATCGTATTCGTATCCGATATTAAATGGCGGATCAGCAAATGCTAAATCGACCGAGTCCGCATCGATCTTTTGCATGAGTTTGATACAATCGCCAAGATGAATCTTCCCTGATTTGAGCATGTGAGATTCGGCTGGCTTGAGTTTGCTGGCCGCGCTTGGCCAATTTGTGGAGTGGTTGACTATTCACTTGGGTTGTTCACTTGAGTTCGATGGATATTGATTTTAGAGGATCGCGTCAAGGTATACCAGGATGCAGCCGAATACTGTGGAGGCTAGTTTTCTGGATGGGCGCAAAAGAATTAGGAGTTAAGAAAATATTTTTTCACGAATGTTGTTGGTTAAGATATTTACCAAAGAGTGTCTCTCTTTTTGTAGAGTCGACTTTTTGACGGCTTCCTGAATAGCAAACGGGTGCAGTATGAAATTCGCAATTTGCAACGAAACATTTGGAGATCAGCCATTTGAACAGGCCTGGGCCCTGGCTCGTGAGATAGGCTATCGAGGTATTGAGATTGCCCCGTTCACGCTCGTGCCTGGAAAGGACCTATGCGATGTGCGTGATATTTCAGCAGAACAACGAACGGAGATCAGACAGCAAGCGGCAAATGCGGGTCTCGAAGTAGTAGGTCTGCACTGGCTCCTGGCCAAGACGGAAGCGTATTACTTGACGAGTCCTGACAAGATGGTTCGGGAAGCCACAGCTGAATACCTCAAGCAACTCGCTCAGCTATGTTCCGATTTGGGGGGGCAGATCATGGTTCTCGGGTCGCCCTACCAGCGCAACTTACTACCCAATGTGACTTATGGCGAAGCAGAGCAGTACGCAGCAGAGGTGCTAAGTGCGGTCATGTCCGTGTGTGCAGATTTGGATGTTGTGATTGCTCTAGAGCCACTGGGCCCTTCCGAGGGAGATTTTCTGCTGACCGCTCAATCTGCAATCAACTTAGCGAAGATGGTTGATTCAACGCAATGCAAATTGCACCTCGATGTCAAAGCAATGTCTAGCGAAAGTACACCCGTCGCAGATATTATCCGTGCCAGCCGTGATTGGACGGTTCATTTTCATGCCAACGATCCCAACCTGCTTGGTCCCGGCATGGGTGAGGAGCCATATGGGCCAATCCTGGAGGCCCTTCGTAAGACTCGCTATGACGGCTGGGTATCCGTTGAAGTCTTCAAGTACGAACCGAGTCCGGAAGTCATAGCACGACAAAGCTTAGAGTACATGCAACAAGTGCTCAAAGAGATTGAGTAGTCGGCAGTATTTCTATTGGCCCCGTGGCTTTGGCCCACCGATAAAATGCTAGCGCACAAGGATGGGTGTCAGTACACAAAGACGGGCGCCAGGGCACAAATACGACTGCCAGCGTAAATAGCCGGGTGTTCAAGTGGCCGCGCGCAGCTCAGCCAGATTTTGTGCCGTGCCGACTAGGCGGTCCCAATTTTCGGCAATGTATTCCGGAGGGCCGCCAATTTGGGCCATGACAACTGCCGCGTTTTCGGTGGGTACCATTTCGATCGCGTCCCAGGGGCAGACTAAAAGTTCGTAAGGATTCGACTTCTTGCCTGGGATATGCACACATACCTCGCAGCCCACACAGCGTTCAATATCGATTTCGCACCATTGTTGTGTCCCCTTCACCACCCCACGGTCAATCTTGTTCATGAAGATGCAGTCTACGGGACAGACCTCCAGACAAGACTCGCAGCCGGTGCAATTGTCGGCATTGATGATTGCCAACTCCTTCGGCACTTTTTTACGAGGACCTTTTTTGGCCATAATGGTTAATCGCCCAATGTCGTGTGCTGTCGGGTGAAAACGAGCCGCGCTTTGGCGGCGGCAAAGATTGTGAAATCTATCACAATCTTACCTTATAATCGGCTGTCGGCCAAGCATGGCTGAGCCTATATTTAGCCGGTTGCTGAAAAAGTCAGCAGCCTGCCAGCCATGAGAAGTGAAAAATACCCGGATGGTGTTTTTCAGAAACCCGTTCGAGCATATTACTCCAAGCTAATATCTACCATCATATCAGCTGCTACTTGTTCAAGGGCAGCATGCAGAGAATCGATGGAGAAGCCCTGTGGCAGCCGCAGCTGGGCTTCGACTTGGAATAACTTCTGACCGGAGTTGGGAGCCCTTTTACGCTCTGTGTTTAATTCTTCGACGTTGACTCCGTGTGAGGCCAGCACGTGGCTGATCTCACGGATGATGCCTGTACGATCCTGCCCAAGGAGCGATAGTTTTACCAGCGGGTTTTCTTGAGGGGGAGCGTCCTGAACGTCGGTATGAACGACTGATTCCAGACCACCTTTCGTGAGTTCGTTGAGAGCCTGCGTTAGCGCCGTGGCGTCATTCGAGTTTACCTCCACACGCAGAATACCCGCAAATTGGCCTGCCAGGTGGGCCATTCGACTTTCGACCCAATTGCCGCCGTGTTCCGTCACAACGCGGGCAATCGCATCGACCAAACCGGGGCGGTCTTGGCCTAGTACGGTGAGGACAAGTGAGGTTTTACTCATTTTGACTTCGAAGAACTGTCGTTAATACTCACCGGCTCCGGCTGCTTGCATTTGTGCCTGCATGACAGCCATACCAATTGCTCGCAGTACTCCTTCCTCTGCTTCGATGCGAGTGCGTGCTCCGTTGGGGATGGGCTGGACAACAATCCGTACATGGTCACGTCCCTCAACGTTCTCCTCCAACATGGTAGCAACCATCTGCAAATTTTCCTGATCTTTTTCATCCGCAAGAGAGGCTGCTACTTCGATTATTTGTTGGATAGCAACGGTCATTTCCATTGGTGCTACGGACTTGCCCTGGTTCTCAGCGGACGTGTCGATCACACCCTTGACGGCTGACAAACAGTCTCGACCAAGAGCAAGAAATGCCGATTTGTCACCAATGCCAACGGCAACTTCTAACGACTCTCCAAAAAGCTGACGCGGTCCTTTTTCTTCGGGGGGGAGGGGGAGATTTATGGTATGAAATTTTACGTCCTTATGGCTATCGGCGTTCCAATTCACCCCGGAGAACTTCGGATCTTCCTCTTTGGCTAATTCGGTAAGTTTTTTGAAACCCGATTCCACTTTACTCGGATCGCCGATCAGACCGCCCGCAACAAATGTGGCAGAACTTGGGCTCAGCGTAAGGACGGCACCACCGTCCATCACGCCCTCTTTGACCGTGGACACAAAGGCATCTAAAAAATCATTGATGACACTCTTCATTGTTTCTCGTTCTTTGTCACTGGAATTTTCAGCTTCTTCATCAATGGCCGTGCTGACTTGGTTGCGTACAGCGGCTAGCATTTGATCGATCTGGGCAATGTCTGATTCGCTCGCCTGGGAGGCAAACGACAACATCATTGCTGCGTCAGGCTGAAAGAAACCGGCAAAATTTGTCTTGGGGTCGCTATTGCGGGCGACTTGCTCGGCGAGCTTGGTACCTGCGACCGCTTCATAAATAATATCGATGTAGGCCCGTTGTTGTTTGCCATCAAGAGCCAAGCCAACGGTTACCTCGTCCAGTTCGTTAACCAGTCGCTCTAACTGGGCGAACTGAGCATCGGCAATTTCCTTACGCGTTTCAAACTGTTGGTCCGATTCGCCCGCTTTTGGCTGCATGCCCGCATCCATGCCCACCTTAAATTGTGTGATTGCCATCTCACGGATTTGGGAGGGGATATTTTGGACGTTCAATTGAACACCGATGTCGTAATCTTTCGTTAATTCGCCAATGATTTTGCCGGGATCTTTTGGCAAGTTCTTCAGCATTTCGGGCACCATCGAAATAAATGCCCACCCGTCAGCCTGTCGTGCATAAACGGTCTGACCTTGGGCCGAAATTTCGAGTCCACCATCGGCTTGCTCTTCAACGGTTACACCAAATACGGCATAAATGGCAAGCATTTGTTTTAAATCGATAGCTGGAAGACAGATCGCGCCCCCAGGCCCCATGGCTCCCATGTTGACTACCAATCCCATGGGCTTCGAGGTATCCAAACCCTGCGTGAAGGCAGCAATTTGTGGTTTGGCCTTCTCTGCTACGTCAGGTATTCCGCCCAGACTACCTACGAAGTCTGCGTCTTCCAAAAAGTTGTCAATACTGTTGATTGCCACAATGGCAACAGGCTTAGGCTCATCAGACGATTGTGCCTGGGCTTTAGGGGCCCAAGAGTTGACTGTGGCCGTGACCGCTACGAGAGCAGCCCCTGCTATCAGGATTCTTCGGGTGACAAGTGATAAGGGCCGCAAGATCTGCGCGTGAAGGGCTGTTAAAATGTCCACGTTTCTTTTCTCCATAGGGGGGGATTCCCAAAAGGGGGATTCCCAAAAGGGGGATTCCCAAAAGGGGGATTCTTCAATGAGTACGACTGCATGAGTCTTGCCATAGGTGAGACGGAATTTGGGAAATGCGCAAGCACTTCAGAGCAATCATTTATAGCGTTATACGCTCAGGGGTACAGATTGTTGGCAAGAATCCGCGAAAAAAAGCTGTCTGTACGGAGGTCTCTTTTGCTTTGGTACGATCCGGTCTTGTCAGCAAGAGGCACGGAAAAGAAGTTCCCAGCAGAGAGTCTGCCTGGGAATGAGACTTCTTGCCAGCACACGGCTTTTGGGGACAATCCCTAAAAAGTGCTAAGAGCAGCGCTCTCGAGAGAATCGCCCTTTAGCACCTTGCTGAAAAAGTCAGCAGCTCGGGTGCACCTCATGGATGAGATGCCAAAATAGCGAC
>PATG01000122.1 GCA_002713555.1 Planctomycetaceae bacterium | reverse complement strand
TTGAGATCGCAATTCCTAAAGTCCAATTTGACCAGACACTTCGACGGATCGACTTGCCATGATCTTTTTATGCGCTGTCGAAAGTCATTGTTAAATTGGATCTTTTGGAAGTGCGATCATTCCCGTATCTTTCTTGAATTGGGCATTGAGATCGCAATTCCTAAAGTCCAATTTGACCAGACACTTCGACGGATCGACTTGCCATGATCTTTTTATGCGCTGTCGCAGAGCTAATAAACACGAGAAGGGCACAGCCGTACGAATGAGCACTTTGTTACTCCTTTGCCTGGGTCATACTCGCCACTTTCGAAGTGTGCCCAACATCACAGCTGCGCTAATTGCCCGACTCACTCGAACTATCCGCTTCGCTTTTTAGTTTTTCTAAAAGTGCTTGAGCTTCTCTACGAAAAACAAAGAGTCCGCTCCTTTGTGCGGTTCCCTGCTGGAGTGCTGCTATGGCTTTTTGCTTTTGACCTTCGGCAACCATAATTTCAGCAATCAGATACATAGAATCCGCCCTCATTTGTCCGGAGCGAGAACCCTGTTCCAGTGATTTCTGGGCCTCAGCTTTATTACCTAACTTATACTGCACCCAGGCTTTTGTAATATTCGCTTGTGCGTTGTTCGGAAACCTTTCTGCATTAAGCTCCGCGTAGCTCAAGGCACGCTCTTTACTCTTGACATTGTCGCGTTGAATCAACAGCAAGGCCAGCAAGTCCGAAGCTTGGGCATGCCGCGGTTCCAAACTGAGCACTTTTTGCAAGGCATTTTCAGCACGCTCCGAATCTCCTTGCATATGCGCCACAATCCCATCCAAGAGCAATGCGCTGACCGAACCTGGTGCGTTTTCTCGTAACGTTTTCGCCACTTTTTGTGCCTCATCCAACTGATTTTGCAATATCAGCCATTCGGCAAATGCTTGTGCTGTTTTTTCGTTCCCTTTTTCCTCAGAATAGGCGCGCTCGAAAGCCTTTCGTGCTTTTTCTGTGTCTCCTTCCTGAGAGAATAACTGCGCGACAGACACATAAGGATGCGGCATGTCCGGGTTGAGCTCACGTGCTTTTGTAAATTCCTTCAAGGCTTCTTTTGGCTTCTCAATACGGTAGAGAGTCAACCCAAGACGTGCATGAGAAACGGCATTGTCCGGGTCAGCCTCTACCATCTTGGTCAATAATTGATAAGACTTGTCCCATTGAGCTCTGCGTTCTGCAACAGCTGCCATTCCTGCCAACAAGCGAATCTCAAAGTTTCGTTTACGTTTGGCATTTTCGGTAAAATTCTTGACCTTAGGTTCCGCCATTAAAAACAAAGCTTCTGCCTCAATCGTACGATTAGCACGATAAGCCTGATCAGCGACTATTAGATAGGTTTCTGGATCGTCTGGCGACTCGATCACTGTGCGTTCAAGCAACAAACGCACAGCTTGATTATTGCGCGTCAACGTTTGCATTTTTGCCATCATGAGATTGACAGGTGGCAATTTGGGATACTTTTTCTTAGCACGCTTTAAGTATTCCATCGCACCTTTGCCGTCCCTATTTCGAAAGTATTTTATCGCCCCTTCAATTTCAGGATAGCTTTTGTTCGACAGTGAAACCGCATCGCCAATAAGATATTGCGGAGTAAGCACTGATTGTGCATTCTCTGCTTCATCCGATCCCGCATTGGGTGTTTGTGATTGCACTGGGCACGACATGGTAATAGAGATGGCAATCGCTAGCCCCAACAAGCAGCAGCCTCGCAAGTTAATCCAACTCGTAATACTTGAAGTCATGTGTTTCCTCAAAGTTAAAAAATTCCGGGATTACTCAACATCTGATCTGCCCAGAAATCCTCTGAGCCTGAGTCCCCGAAAAATCGCAGTAAAAAACCAAAGTGGTAAAAAACTAAAAAATGTTTCTCAATTGTAAAATACTTCTCAGTAAGTATCCCCACCGCCCCGCAGGGACAATTTGGATTACTCGCCGGATCAAATTTGGGCAAGGCGGCATTTTAAGCGATTTACACTGATCCTGCACGGTATCACCCACACAGTTTCCTCCAGAAATGTGTGCTGGCCCTTGGAGGAATGTTATACACATTCCCAAAGTTGGTCTACTGCAGGGCCTCCGCTCGACTCTCTGGAAAAGACAGCTTATAGTGGGAATAGTACGTGAACTGTAACCCTAAGCTGTGAGCCTCTCCTGTGAACCTCCCGAATAGCCCAAGGAACCCAGATTGCTAATCGGGCCAGTTTTCAGCCGCGAACTTACGACTTTCCCGCGTAGTATACGCCTCTACTTAATGCGTGGTGGGTACGTGGCTGCGCTATTTGGGCTGGCCTTTACGACATGGCTAGTTTTCTCACAACAAGTCCATGGGTTGGGTGGATTGGCTCGCTTTGGATCGATTGTCTTTTCTCTCATTGCACCGCTACAGTTGGCCATGGCTGTCTCCTTTTCGGCCCTTCTAACGGCAGCTTCGGTAGCGCAAGAAAAAGATCGCCGTACGCTGGACCTGCTCCTGATGACCAATCTGTCAAATGCCGAACTTGTGCTCGGTAAATTATCGGCAAGCATGCTCAGCGTGCTGGTTATGATTTTTGCCGCTATCCCTTTGTTCATGGCCTTTACCTTGCTGGGGGGAATCTCTTATTTGCAAGTTCTTCGTGTCTTGGGAGTCACGCTGGCTGCAGCTATTGCAGCTGGAAGTCTGGGATCAACAATTGCTCTTTGGAGAGAAAGAACTTTTCAGTCCTTAGCTCTCACTGCTCTCCTTCTCGTGCTATGGCTATTGGGCGGCGAAATCGTGCGTAGCAGCCGATTGGGAGAAGCCTGGTTCGGAATATCCGCAGAACATTTAGCAATCGCTTTTTCGCCAATGCGCGCTATCTTTGCTGCAATGCACCCCATAGATTCCAATGCTGAATCGCTGGAATGGTGCGGTGGACCTGTAGGGCTGTTTCTCCTCGTTTCGATCGTTTTTTCACTATTACTTAATGCGTGGGCAATGCTACGCGTTCGGATCTGGAATCCTACACAAGCCGCTGAGCGTCAGCAGCCTCCAAGTCTCGATCTCCCTGCTCCTACGACCTCGACGGAAACTGTCCATTCTCGAACCGTATGGGACAATCCAATTCTATGGCGTGAGATATGCACCTGGGCCTACGGCAAAAAAATAATCGTTGTAAGACTTGGCTATCTGGTTATTTTTTCCATTTGCGCTGCCGGATTATTCACACAACTTAGCGACAACACCTATGCCACGTCCGCCCCCAACGAACTCGTTCATTCAGCCGCCAAGCCAGTTATCCCACTCATCGTGTTGGGATTGATACTGGTCAATGCACTGGCTGTCACCTCATTAACCAACGAACGTGATTTACGGGCCCTCGATCTTCTTTTGGTTACTGACCTGACCCCAAAAGAAATTATCTATGGCAAGTTGGGCGGGATTTTTTTTAACTCCAAAGAAATGATCCTTCTCCCACTCTGCCTCTGTGGAGTGCTGTGGTACCACCACTTGCTTAGCACCGAAAATTTAGTCTTCCTTTGCATCTCAACTTTGGTTCTAAACATATTTGTAGCTATGGTCGGTGTGCATGTCGGTATGACTTATGCCGAATCTCGAAAAGCAGTTGGAGTAAGCCTCGGTACTGTGCTCTTCTTATTGTTGGGTATCGCAGTTTGCATGCGCATGATGATGGCCGTCCAGTCCTCCTTCTTTTATCAATTGCAGGCATTTTCTGCATTCATGCTGGGAGGAAGCATTGCCCTCTACATGGCCTTGGGACTACGAAATCCATCACGTGCCATAGGACTCGCCTGTGGAATAGCACCTGTGTCGACCTTTTATGTGATAACCAGCTTTATTGACCAGCAGTTTGGCGGTGCCTTTCTGGTCGTTGTTCTGACCTATGGATTTTCTACAGTCGCATTATTGATCCCAGCAATTGACGAATTTGACGTGGCCACTGGCCGCACAATAGGCGAAGCTTAGTTCGTATCTGATCCGCTTTTTGAAGAAAGTATCGTTGTGATTCTATTGCATGAATTTGGTGCGATACTCGCTGCAATGACTATGCTCATTGCAGGGTCGGCTTTTTTTTCGTGTAGTGAAGCGGCTCTTTTTTCTCTGAAATCTGATGATCGTCGGGCGCTGAAGCAAGGCAGCCCTTCACAGCAAATAGCACTTAGTTTACTCACCCGACCAGATCGGCTGCTAATGGCCATCCTGTTCTGGAATCTAATCCTCAATATTGTTTATTTTGCGTTCGCTTCCGTCATTAGTATTCAATTAGAACAGCAGCAACGGCGAACCGAAGCGGGGCTGGTCGCTTTTGGCTCATTGCTAGCCATGATCCTTTGCAGCGAAATGATTCCAAAGACCGTAGGTGTGCTGCTGCCACGCAAGATGACCCGCTGGCTTGCTATGCCCTTGGCTATAACAGTTCGTTTGTTTGATCCCATCTCGCCTATTTTTGCAACCATTAATTTAGCTGTTAAGCGATTGCTCTTTCCGAATTTCGAGGTTGAACCCTATCTCGAATTGAGCGATCTCGAACAAGCAATTACCGTTTCAACACCTGATGAGGAAATCGCGGCGCAAGAACGTTCCGCACTCCATAACATAGTTTTGCTCTCCGATCTCCGGGCAGAGGAATTGATGCGTCCTCGCAAACAGTATCAATCGTTTAGCCCACCCGTAAGCTTAGCCGACCTGGGGGGGCAGCCAACACGTAGCGGATATCTGTTAGTTACTGAACCCGATAGCGATGAGATTATTGCAGCGATCAGCTTACGTCACCTATCCAGCATACCAAGCCATCACCTGGAAGCATTTGCCCAACCAGTCGTCTATGTACCCTGGAGTGCCACCGTAGCAACCGTTTTTGACGAACTACAAAACCAACAACGAGAAGTCGCTGCGATTGTCAATGAATTTGGAGAAACGATTGGAATCGTTACTCTAGAAGATTTGCTTGAAGACATTTTTGAGGACCAGACTAGCCGCAGCGCACGCTTGCTACAAACCTCATCCATTAGTGCGGTCGAAGAAGGACTTTGGCAAGCCACAAGCATGACAACCCTGAGACGGCTGAGTCGACAATTCAATGTTGCTCTGCCTGCAACCAAAAGCACAACAGTTGCCGGAATTGTACAGGAATCACTTGGCCGACTACCTGTTGTGGGTGATGAAGTTGTTTGGGAAAACTTCCGTTTCCATGTCATTGAGGCCGATGAATTCGGCAGTATTATTGTCGAGTTGCGTCTTCTGAACGCCGGGCAGGAGGAAGCATGATTGTCTCGTTGCTACTCCTCGCAATAGGGCTGCTACTAAGCGCATTTTATAGTGGTTCCGAGACAGGTTTCTATCGAGTCACACGGGTGCGTCTCGCCATTGAAGCATTAGCCGGCAGCTGGATGTCACGTGCCCTCTTGTGGTTGTCGCATCAACCCTCACTTTTTGTAGCAACGACTCTGGTAGGAAATAACCTGGCGAATTACCTTACTTCTCTCGCTGTCGTTATGGCCTCTCAACAGATGTATCCCCACGGCGGGACCACCGTCGCTATTGTAGGACCTATTGTCATAGCGCCTGTTATCTTCCTGCTAGGCGAACTCCTTCCGAAAAACATGTTTTTCGAAGCACCCAATCGGTTGCTCAAGCGTTGTGCTCCAATGCTTCTTCTCTGCACGTGTCTGTTTGCTCCCCTGACTCTGGTTTTGTGGGGCTTCAGTCGCATCCTGCAATTTCTATCCGGAAAATCACCTCAAGAACTCCGCTTAAAGCTGCCTCGCAGGGAACTCGCCGAACTCTTAATTGAAGGCCACGAGGCTGGAATTCTGCGACCAGCACAGCAGACGCTTGCTCAATCGATGCTTGCCGTAGCCGGCCTACCCGTTAAGGACTTTGCGACACCAGCAGGAAGAGTTATGCGTGCTACAACCACCATGAGCAAAGGAGATGTGAAACGGATTGCTCAGAGGCACAAGCGCACCCTGCTTCCACTAGAAGACACTCGCAACAACCGGCGCTTGGTTGGCTATTTGCGCATGATGGATTTGTATCTGGACGATTCTTCTCAACTTCCAGAACCAAGAGCCATGGTTGTCTTGCAAGAAGAGCAGTCCTGGCTGTCTGCCTTACGACAGCTCAGCCAAACAGAAGACGCCTTGGGGCATGTCGTCAATTCCGAAGGCAAAACGGTAGGCTTCGTTACCGGAAGAGAACTGCGCATAGCTCTCTTACGCGCCGAGTAAAATCTTGGTCCGGATAGGCAGCAGATCCGGATGGCTCGAGTCCGTATGCAAAGAGTTTATTCTATTTTTTTTGATATCCGAGCGATTTAAAAATCGTCAACATCTCTTCAAAATTGATAAACCGTCTACGATGTTGCATTTTGTACCGGTCAATCGCAACTGCTAGTTCAGATGCCTCGGGCGACAACAAATCATGACTATTTGTAAACTGGCGACGCTCACGACCCTGACTCTTTCCCAGAGTATCAGCAGGGACCGAAACTGGTTGGCGACGGTCGACAAATTCGGGTAGGGCGGGGGTTGCTGTGGTAGGCATCGACTAAGCTCCTGGTCAGGCAAGGTATCAAAGGGGGGACGCTGCTGTATCAACAGATATGCTGCTGCGCAAACAGATCAGCTGCTGCATAAACAGATCAGACGCCTGGTAAAACATAGCTTATTCACAAGGCCCAGGAGTACTATTTTCGGTTGCGGTTGTAGTTATGAGGAATGTGACGATTATCACCTATTTCTCGGCGAAGCGTTTCCTGTCATTTCCCTGGCATGCCTCTGAGTCCTGCAATCGATGCCACAGGGGAGATGCTGAGCACAGCCCACCAAGCACGGGCACAGCCAATGGCAGTTACAGCTTGAAACTAACGAAAAACATCCGGCCAGGGTCCACTGGAATTGCACACCGTTCAGCGACGAATTACATCACTTTGTTCCGGCAGACCGCCACCTCGCAACTGAGCCAACAGCACGTGGCTCGATTTATGGCTGGCATCAAGGGCAAGTGCCTGCCGAACCGTATTGGCAGCTGCAATAGGCTGGCCTGAAGCTCTTTCAGCAAGGGCCAATTGATAGAGTAGATCAGCTCGCGGAGCTGCCCGTCGACTTGCTGCAACCAGACTATCGACCGCATCCTGGTGGCGTCCCAGCGCACCGTAAACCAGACCTTCCAGCCACAATGCTTGTTGCGGTTCTTCTCCTGGGGGATAGATGTCGAGCAAATGATGCAGGGTTGTTAAGCTTCGCTGGGGGCGATCTAACGCATATTGAACTTCAGCAACTGCCTGCAGCACCTCGGTCATGTGGGGCGCATAGCGTAGAGCTTGTTGCATATCCGCCAGGGCACGCTCTTCGTTCCCATGGAAACGAAAGACGCGTCCCCGCAGTGCCCAAGCAGCAGCCAGCGTAGGATCCAGGGCAACAGCATCTTCTGCACGTTGCAGGGCACGATCTGCAGCGCCGATACCCAAAAGCATTTCTCCCGCTCGCACCACGGTGGGCGCATGACGTGGATCCAATTTTACTGCCGCCTCCAATTGCACCACCGCTTCGCGCTGGGCACCCGTGTTCCACAAGGCTTCAGCCAGGTGGCGACGGGCATCAATGTCGGTCTGACTTGTGTCCACTGCTTCTTCGAGTAGGCTGCAAGCATTCTGCCAATCCGATCGCTCCATTGCGGCCACTCCATCACGCGACAGTTCACGGCATTTGGCAATCGAATCGGGAACAATCTTCTGCTTACCGAGTGCACACCCTCCCACGAAGACTACCGTCAGCAGCCAGCACATGAGCGCGTTAAGACAAGACCCATTGAACATAGAGAATATTCTTGAGATTCCAGGGGAGCCAGTGCCCGGATACTAGCAGCCCGGCAATTGTGAAAAAAGCTCGATTTGCTAGATTGGGGGTGCTAGCCCTTTATCCATGGACTCAAACGACATGCCTGGCGTATTCAAAGAACTTGGTCTCTATTTCCAATATCCTGACAATTGGTCGGTAGAACACGAAGCCAATGACAGCGATGAGACCGGGCAGGGCGGCCAGGTGGTAGTCTCCAGTCCCCACACGGCATTCTGGCAGCTTAGCCAGCTTCAACCTGCTACAGAATTAGAAGCACTTTTTGACGAAGCCCTGAGTGCCTTGCGCATAGAATACGAGAACATCGAAGTTGAACCCAGCGGTAGTGAAAATATCGAAGGCTTACTTGTGGAAGGCTACGATGTCCGCTTTTTCTACCTGGATCTCACAAATACTTGCTGGTTGCGGGGATTTTCAACGGCCGATGCAAATTACCTGCTGCTTTGCCAGGCTGAGGATCAAGAATTTGCTGATGTGTGTCCCGTATTTAGGGCCATGCTAGCAAGCTTGTTGCAGAATCTTGATGGTCCGACCCACGCTACATCGGGTATGTAATTCGTACACAGCCATCGAGTATCCAGGCGTCGAGAATCCAGGTGGGAAAATACTAGCCAGATTCTTCTTTCAGCAAGTTCACTAGCGTCATTTGCAAATTCTGTGAAATGGTAGCATAACTTCGGCACGCCAAATGCATATTGCACTGGCAGATCCAGCGGCATGCAAATCGGCAACACCGACAACTCACCCCATACGGGTCAACTGCCAGAGATCTAAATCTCGTCAGAGAGCGTTTGTGTATGACGCCTAAAGTACCCTTCACGGGCAATAACAAGTTGATCGTAGTTCCGTTTTGAAACAGGTTTTTCTCTCTCCCGCGTACCTTCGTTTCAAAACATCATCGAAGGGCCTGGCTGGCATCCCTCCCAGGACCCTGCCAGGCCCTTGATGGTACGAGATCATAGGTTTGCCAGCTTCGCTGGGCAAACCACTTAAGATGGGTGCGATTCGCCCATCCGGCGCAAGCCTACACTTTTCCGTGCAACTCTAACTGTTGTTGGGCAAGTAGTTTGCGGCGGTAACGGCCTTGCACAATATCGATCGCTACCAGCACAACAATCGTAAAATAGAATGTCGTCTTTGCCATTGGTTCTACGTGGTAATCAAAGAAGGTGAGATGCGCGAGATGCCCTCCTTCTCCCAAAAGCATGATTCCAACAATGAACAAGATAAATAGCCCCAGCACTTCATACATGCGATTCTTTTTAAGAAACTCGGCCACATAGTCTGCCATAAAAATCATCATCGCTCCACTGAGCAATATGGCTATGGCCATGATCAAAAAACTGTCGGTTAGCGCCATTGCCGACAAGATAGAATCAAATGAAAAAACAAGATTCATTAATACGATCCAAAACAATACTGCTCTAGTCGATTTCTGAGCTCGCTTCACAACGCCATGCCCCACATCTTCAATGACAAGCATGTGCATAATCTCTTTAATGGCTGTGTAGAGAATGAATACACCGCCTATTAATGTGATCAGACTGTGCAGTGTGAAATCAGCACTCACAACACCCTCCCAATGAACGGCAAAAAGCGGTGCGCCCACCATTTCGATCAGCAACATCACGACGTACAGCAATACAATACGCAGCCCAATGGCCAAGCCGATGCCCAATCGGCGCACAAACTGCTGCTGTTCTTCAGGAGCACGCTTCGATTCGATCGAGATATACAACAAGTTGTCAAAACCGAGTACGGATTGAAGCAGGATCAGCATCGCCAACGTTGTGAGTCCGGGGATCGAAAACAATTCCATTGCAATAAAACCTTAAAAGAAACGTTACACCACAAGTCGCGTACATTACCAGCAACAACTCTCAACACATCATACTTTCGCACGAAAGTGTCGGTCGCTCTTCACATCGATGCGTGATTGACGAAGAAATCAATGTCTCAAATCGTAACAAGAGACCCGTCCACGAACCAAGCCCAGTATCAGAATACCAGGATCTCAGACAAACCAGAAAGTGCGTTTTTGCCACTGACAATAAGGCTCACCAAACGCCTCAGCCAAAACACGATCTTCCAGCTTGGAACGGTAAAGTTGCATCGCCACAAAGATGATGTAAAGACTGATCCAAACCCAGTGTGTCTTGGCAATAATCAAGAGAAATCCTGCCATGGCGATAAACTGGCCTAAGTAAATGGGATGACGAACTAACCGATAGGGACCCGTTACCTTGAGCTCACGCGCTTCGGGCACAATACTCAAACTCCGAAAGAGAACCGCATAACACCAGATTTCAATAAGAAATCCTGTCGTCTGTATCACACCCAAGGCAAGTGCCAATTGCCATGAGTAGACCTCCCGCCATAGAAACGCATTGTAACTTTGCTGCCAATGGATATTCCACAAACCCAATATTGGACCAATCCAAACTGGAATCAAGGGAGCAAAAGCTGTAAACATCGTATAAAGAATGGTCCAACCATCTGATGCACGCATGCGCGCTTGGATACGAAAACAAAAAGCGACTGCGATCTGCAGAAACGTGATATCTACCAGCACAGGTACCCAAGGCATATCGACAATATGATTATTCCATTCGAAGTAGGGCACATAATTCCAGAATGTAGAGTCCCAATATTTTTGTGCCTGCGAGAGAAAGTACACAAAGAAGAAAGTCGCACCTGCCACCCGAAACATCCAATCAGGCGCAGCCATCCATAGCCGCATTGGCATACTAGATTTCTGCAGTGTTTTGGTAATTGATTGCAAAGCGATTTCTTTCTAGAAGAATACCTGGGATTGACGCGACGTGTTATTCAGAACAGGTTTCAAAACCGATCGCACCTTCATAGATACAACGAAAGTGATATGCTCTATCTAGTGATCGTAATACTTTCGATCTATTTCCATGAAGTTACTGTGTCTTAAAACATAGCATCTGAAAATGCCGATTTTTTCCCATCCTCCTACCCTTGGTCATCCTGATCATTCCTGGTATAGAATGGTCTCTTTATTTACCACACGACACCTTAAAAAAACCCATCCATGGAAGCACAACTGACAGCATTTTTTAACAACCAGGGAAACTGGATGTTGGTCCTTGAGATCGTCGCCATTCTGGCCGTATTGGGCAAGGCCGCCGATTGGTTGGTTGGTGAGGCGGTCGTGCTCTCCGAACGCTCCGGTCTGCCAAAAGTCATCATTGGCGCTACGATTGTAAGCTTGGGAACCACTGCGCCTGAGGCAGCCGTTTCGGTTCTGGCTGCTTTCGGAGGCAACCCTGGAGTGGCATTGGGCAATGCCGTGGGCTCAATTATTTGTGATACGGGACTCATCCTTGGCATCGCTTGCCTGATCATGCCGCTCAAAATGCCACGGCAAATCGTCAATCGACAAGGCTGGCTACAATTTGGCTCAGGCTGGCTGCTCGTTGCTGCCTGTTGGCCTTGGGGCGGCAACCCGCTCCAGGGTGGTGGTATTCTCTCCCAGTGGATGGGATGGGTATTCCTAGGGCTGCTGATCGGTTACTTGATCCTCTCTGTACGTTGGGCCAAAACACTTGGTGGTACGACTGAGTTAGAAGAGTTTGAAACGGACGGGAATGCTCCCTTGGCTTTTGTTGTCGTTAAACTTCTGGTGGCCATTGCTTTGGTGGTCGCTATGAGTACTGTTTTAATTCCTGCGATCGAAGTAGCAGCAAAGCGTATGGGTGTCCCTCAATCCATTGTGGCTGCGACGCTGGTAGCCTTTGGGACATCCCTACCCGAACTGGTTACTGCTGTAACTGCCGCTCGCAAAGACCATGGCGATTTGGCCATCGGCAATATCATCGGCGCTGATATCTTGAATGTCCTTTTTGTCGCAGGTGCTTCGGCTGCAGTTACCCAGCAAGGGTTGAAAGCAACTCCCGATTTTTTCAAGGTGCTTTTTCCCAGCATGTTGATGGTGTTATTGGTTTTTCGAATTGGCGTATTCTTCTCCAAGGATCGTTTGCAACGCCCCTTTGGCACAATTCTGCTGGTGGTATACATCATGACGATGGTCGTGAGCTATACGGTACTTGGCCATGCTGGGCACTAGAATCAGCGCGTTAGGATACTCTCTAGCTTGTTGCTTTGAGCAGCAACCAATCGCCTAGCCGGGGTGAAAACTGGGCTAGGGTGAGAAGGAGACGCACCTTACGAGGAACGACTAATTCCAATCTACGGTGCTCACACGCATGCAGTATCTTGTGTGCTAGCCAATCCGGATCGATGCCTCGAAGTTTTGCGCCTGCTCCCGGTTGCTGTGCCGAAGCGGGCATGTGATTTTTACTATCGGCTTCGTAACGGGGCGCATTGCTATCGCGCCGAATGGGCCCCGGGCAAACGAGCAGAGTGTGCAATCCCTGTGGCCCAAGTTCGAGTCGCAACTGCTGAGAGAAAGCAGCCAGGGCAAACTTGCTGGCAGGATAGCCACCTAGAAAACGTGGAGCAACTTTACTAGCCAGAGAGCCGATATTGACAACATGTCCTCTCCGCTCCAGTAGCGACGGTGCAAAAGCCTGCGTGGTACGCACGGCTGCCAAGAAATTAATCTCCATGAGTTGCTGAAATTCATCGATAGAAGTTTCGAGCACATGCTGACGTGCTGAACGTCCTGCACAATTGCAAAGCATGTCGATCGGGCCGAATTGTTCCATCACGGATTGATGCAAACGGTGGACATCTTCAGGACAAGTCACATCGGCAACAACTGCAGCGACATCCGTTGCTGTAGGTGAGAGTTCGACCACAGCTTGTTGCAGGGGCTCCTCACGTCGGCCCACGAGAACTATTTTTGCCTGCTTTTGGGCCAATGCGCGAGCAATAGCAAGCCCCAAGCCGGCCGAACTGCCAGTGACGACACAAGTCTTCTGATGCCAGTAGTTGGACCCCATAGTTACCAATCAGTCGGGTTGTAACGGTTACCTTATCACAAATGTCTTTGCAGATTGGATCGGATACCCCAGAGATTTACCCTGGGTCACGAGAAAGAAGTATGGTTCAAGGTACCCCTGTCGACAAGGTGGCCAGCCAACGAACATATTCCCAATCAGCCTTTTAGGGACCACAATAAAATGACATTGCTATCGCTAGCTCTGACCAATTCGCAGGATTCCAACCTGGAGTCTGTTAACCTTTTGACAGAGAAATGCGCCATGCCGCAAGATCCTTCCCTCAAAGCACGAACCAAAATTGTCGCCACAGTGGGCCCCTCATGCCGAGAACCGGAGCAACTGGCCAAGCTGATTCGCGCAGGTGTTAATGTTTTCCGCATAAATATGGCTCATGGAGAGCCTGAACAACAACAGGTTTTTGTCGACCGCATTCGGCAGCTCAGTGTAGATCTGAACGAGCCCATAGCAATTCTGGTTGATCTGGGAGGTCCCAAATTTCGCTTGGGAGAACTCGAGGAAGAAACTATTTACTGCAATCGTGACGAAGAGTTCTTCTTTGTAAATGGCGAATCACAAGCTCGCAACGAGTTAGTAGTCAGCTACGAACCACTGGTAAGTGAGCTTTCAGTCGACAATCAAATCATGCTCGCAGACGGCACTGTTAGTATGGTAGTCGAAGAAAAACTACCTGATCGTGTACGAGTCCGCGTATTACAACAAGGTACGATTCGCAGCCGCCAGGGCATCAACTTGCCAGGCGTCCATCTCAGCGCTCCTGCAATAAGTGTCAATGATCATCAACATGCAATTTGGGCTGCCAAATCTGGTGTTGATTTTGTCAGCCTGAGTTTCGTCCGTTCACCAGACGAAGTGCGCACTTTAAAAGATATCGTCCGCTCAAACAGTTCTACGGCTAGTGTGATTGCCAAGATCGAAAAGCGCGAAGCCCTGGAACGCCTTGAGGAGATTGTAGCTGAGGCCGATGGCGTGATGGTTGCCCGAGGCGATTTGGGAGTAGAAATTGATGTGGCCGAGATGCCGCTGGCACAAAAAAGAATTCTCCGTGTCTGCCAGGAGTTTCACAAACCGGTGATCATTGCCACACAAATGCTCGATAGCATGCACGAATCACTACAGCCTACACGCGCCGAAGTGACCGATGTGGCAAATGCGATTCTCGATGGAGCCGATGCCTGCATGCTCTCTGGAGAAACTGCCATCGGCAAACATCCGCGTAAAGCGGTAGAAATGATGAGCCGTATCGCTCGGGCAACCGAGGCCAGCATGGCCAACCAGCCCTTGCGCGAAATGGGCAACCGTCAAGCCGAAATACTGAAGGATGTGACCCGGGCAGTTGTCCGGGGAGCGGGTACCATGGCTCACAGTTTAAAGGCAAAACTGGTAGTCGTTTCAAGCCATTCGGGTCGAACTGCCCTGGCTCTTTCACAGCAACGCAGCTTTGTGCCAACCATAGGCGTGAGCACTGAGGAAACCTCGCTTCGGCAAATGTGCCTTTATTGGGGTGTCACGCCATTACGCAATGCACCGGCATACGATGTGGACCAATTGATTAAACATACGGATGCCTGGGCTTGTCGCTTCGGGCTGGCAAAACGAGGTGACCGCATTGTCATTGTAGGAGGCTCCCACCTCACCGCAGGATCCGACGATCCCCAGATGGCTTCAGGCGTACACGATATCGTAATTGTGCACGAAGTGGAGGGAGTCGAGAGCGACTGAAATTCTGCACCGAATCCAGGCTAGCATAGCTGGGTTATCTACAAACCCGTTGGTTATCGGGACTCGCTCAGGAACGTCGGCATAGAAGAGAACAAAAGACACAAAAATGACAGGCAAAGAATGACAGGGGGCCTATAGCCTCTACTAAAGTCTTGATGCGACTGGGCTTATAGAAATATTAAGGCCCGTTTCTACAGGAAACTCGAGTGACAGTCCTAGCCCCAAATGGACGCATAGCCCTGATATCTATGCCTGTCCTTTTTGTGTCTTTCTGTCTAATGAAACCACGAGGGTCCAGCGCGGCCAAAGGCCGCAACCAAAATCCCCCTCTCTTTCACAGCTTTATGTAGGTGCTAGCAAAGCTAAGCGAGCTCTCAGCAAGGATAGAAGGATTACTTCGCAATCCTTTTGCCCCGCAGGGACTTCACAACATAGCCAGGGTAAGCCCCGCCCCCAGGCGGGCGCCACCCTGGGTGATGCTTTACCAATCAAGTGTCCGAGCGGAGAACGTAGTAATTAATCGGAGTGTCTTCGAGGACGCGATTCCTCCGCGGTCAGCCAGTCCGCGGATTGTTGGCGACCTCGGCAATGTGCCGATGGTTGGCTGGGCAAAGTGCTCGGTCGCTGGGTGGAGCGCCAAGTAAACCTAGGGCGACGGTATTGAGCCCCTTCAGGGCAGAAAACTTGGAAAACCAAGTCTTCTAGAGCAAATTACCTTTATACGTAGCGAAAGCCGCCAAGGCTTTCGATAGCGCTGCATCCAACGGTGTCCACCGAAATTCTTGACGAATTTCGTTACGGCCGCAACGTATTTTCGAAAGTTGCTCTAGTGCTCTAGAAGCAAACGAGCACCGATAGCACCTGCATAAAGCTGTAAAAGGGAGGGGGATATGGCAACTCAGAACGCACCCTGCGGGCTAGGCTCTCTTTGGCTCTAGATGATCGCGGTAAGACTTACCGAAGGCACCTGTCTCAGGCCCTGCCTGCAAGTCCTCTTTCTCCCAATGGTAGACCATTTCGGTCACAGCCTCTGCAACAACTTCCTGCTCTATCTTTTCGACAAATGGATAGTCATAGAATTCAACAGGAGCCGGCGGGAGGGGCTCGGCTTCAGGCTGAGGCGGTTTGGCTTTGGCGCGTTTTTTCTTCGGTTTCGAGATCTTGGTGGGCTGTGGTTCAGGTGCAGGTTCTGCGACTTCGACTACCGATTCTTCGGCAACCTCAACAGGCTCAACTTCGACCTCAACTGGCTCCTGAACAACGGGTTTTTGAACGACCTTGGACTCAGGCAATGCTGCGCCTGCACGACTGGGCAAACGACGGCAATCCACATCGAGTTCCTGGAACATCTGCCACATGTGCTCGTGGCATGTGAATAGCAACACCTGATGCCCACCCGCGGCAAAATCGCCAAGCGCCTCTGCAGCACGCTTGGCCCGAATGGCATCAAAATTCACCAACACATCATCGAGAACCAATGGCAACTTGATACCACGCTTGGCAAAAGTTGTCACAATCGCTAGTCGCACACTTAAAAACAGTTGCTCACGCGTACCTCGACTAAGGTGTTCAACTAATAGCGATTCGCCTGCAGAGTTCTCTACCAACAAGATATCGTTCGCAAGTGGCGTCCAAACCCGCTGGTACTCACCACCCGTCAAGCGACTCATGGTTCGAGAGGCTTCTGCAAGTGTTTCGGGTTGTCGATGTGCTTCGTACTCCGAACGAATTCTTTCGAGAACGCGGTTGACCGTAGCATGCTCGCGCCATGCTTTGCGAGCATCGACAAGTTGCTGTTCGGTAATGCTCAAATCCAGTTGCCGTTCAGCCAACAATCGGTTCTGGGCCAGTGATTTCTGTTCTTGACGAAGAGCACCTCGTTCACCGGCCAAACTGGTAAGTTCACCTCGCTCGGATTCCATTTCTGTTGAAAGGGTTTCCCATCGTTCTTCCAGACCACCAATATTTTCTGGGCTCAACAACCCTGCAAATGTTTCTTCAGGAGCACGCTGTCCTATAGCAGCTGCTATTTCTCTGGTGATACTTTTACGCTGCTCACGCAACTGCTGCTGTTTATGCTGTTCTTCTGCCAGGCGGCGGTAAGCTGCTTCGTCGTCACAATTTGCAGCCTGGAACAAGGCATCGCACCGTCGACGAATACCAACGATGGCTCGACGATGTTTGCCCTCTTCAACCTTCATTTCTTTGGCACGTTCGAATAAACCATCCCGACGTTCTACATCGTCCATCTGCCGTCGACGTTCGCTAAGCAGATGCTCCAGTTGCTCAAAGGCACTGACTTCCACCTCGTATTCTTCGCCATCCTCGCCTATTTCAGTTTCTTCTGACTCCAGCAGGCAACCAACCTCACCCGCCAGATCCTCGATCCTGCGAGTAATCGTGGCGTGTTCTCGTTGTCTGGCAACGGCATCCTCACGGCGGAGTTTGGCCCGGTTCTCCAGGTCCCCCAGCGCGCCGTATCGTTCTGTAACACTGAGCAGTCGTTCGGGGTCCAATTTTTCCGAAAAACCGAGACCAACCAGCTTGGTTCTCCAACGGGCCAAACCTTTTCCGTATGCTGCCTGAGCTTGTTTTAAGTTCGATTCTGCTGACATTGTTTCATGGCTGGCCTGTTTTCTTTCGGCTTCAACGGGCAACATATTTTCGAGTTCTGCCAGATGTCTCTCAGCAGCTTGCAAACGAATGTGAACGGAGCCATCGGTCATCGGCAGTTCTACATCCAATTTTTCTTTTTCACTCTCTGCTTCTTTGATCTGGCGTGCCACAACATCCATTTGATGTTGGCAAGCATCCAGCTTGTCGGCAGCTGAGTTTTCGATGAATGCTTTAAAGAGAAAACAAAAAATGCCAGTTGCCAATCCCCCCAGAGCAATGAGTGGCCCGGCACTGCCAAGTGGTGCACCTGGCCACCACAGCCACACACCCACCAAGAGAGCGCCCACCACAACTGCTGCCAGTGTCCAATTAAAGGTGGCCAATGGCATGATCTGTTCGTCGAGCAACTCATGACTTTGTTGTTCCAGTTCCAACTCGTGGCTCTGCGTCTGCTCAAGTCGCTTTTCGACTTTGAGACGACTGCGTAGTCTGGCTACCAGGTCACTCGTTTCACGAACATCCATTGGCAACCCATGATGCTCACCCCCAACAACCGAAGTCTCAATTTTTACTTTGATAGACCTCTCGTATTCGATTTGAGCATCGAATGCCACCTGGGCTTGTTCGACTTGTTTCTGAGCTGCCCGCAAATCCTTGATTTGTGGTTGCAGGCCTTCTAGATCGGCCTTGCTGATTACTTGCAAGTGTTCACTATCTGCCAGCCCTAATGCATGCCCCAATCGTTCTTGTTCACTTTCGAGCATCTGTTCAAATTGCCCGGCCTCAGCTTCCAGATCTTCAATTTGTCGGTCAAGGGATTGCAACCAGTCTCGCTGTTCGCCCAGCGCGTCAATCCGGCAACAGTTTTTCATGAGACGTTCGTTGATGCCCAATCGTTGAGATTCTTCTTTAAGCTGTTGTCGCTGCCCAGAAAGAACATCCGCGTCGCGCTGATGCTGTTCAACTTTGCGTTGCAATTCATCAAGCCGAGCTATTGCATCCTCAGGCAATTGGATGTTTCCATCGTATTGTTGCAATTGTGTTGAGATCTTTGCACGTTTTCGCCAATTGGGTTTCAAGCCGACCGCACATTCGAGAACACGCGACTGCTGTTCACATTCTCGCACACGCTCTTCTTGCAAGGCGACCTGTTCGTCAAGTTCCTGAATCCTGATTTCTAGTTGAGACCATTGACGATTGCGCTGCACAAGTTGCTTGATTTCGCCTCGCAAGACCTCACGACGATTCATCAACTGCAAAATCCTGGATTCTTGCTGGCTGTTCTCCGGATTGGGTGCCGAAAGCAAATCACTACGCGTCTGTCGAATCCCCTGAATCACGTCATAAAGACTAACTCGGTCCAGCCCTGAGGTAAGCCGGTAGAGCCAGTTGGCAGCCTTGGTATCACTCAATGTGCCCAATTGCTGAATTTCACTTAGACCTATAGCAAAAATATTGTTGAATGTGGACTCATCGATTTCGGACAGGGCCTCGCGGAGCATTCTGTCTCCTGTTGCTGGCCCATCTTTTGTCCTGATACTCACCAAACCCACGTCGTCTGGACCACGGTCGGCAATGCGACTCACATGCAATTGATCGCCATCGCTGAGAATTGATAGCGTTCCTCCTGGCTTGCCTCCATTGACAGGGGGCAAATAGCGGCTCCGCCGTTCGGCGGACATGCCATAAAGTACTGCACGAGAAAACTGCATCAGCGTGGTTTTCCCTGCTTCGTTTGCCCCGTAGAACGCCGTCAGATTGGGCGACAATCGCTCTAATCGCAAATCGTTCCAAACACCGAAACCATCAATGCGAATATCTGTGATCTTCATAACTAGCTTTCTAAATGGGACAGACGCGGGGCGTCAAAATACTAGAACCAGCTTCATAACCTGGTGAAGGGGTCGAATTCCTCGGGAAAATTGGCACAACAAAGGAGTTTTGAAATGGGTCCTAGACTTTCAACTCAAACACTCTCTATTTAATTTCCACTAAGCTCTTCTTCGCCATCGAGCAAATCCACTGCCATTTTGGACGCAGCCCATAGCACGCCAGCACGATCCTCCTCTCGAATCGTGGCCAGCTCCGCCCAGGCATTCTCTCGAAACTGCTCCGGCAAGAAATCTTCAAGGTCCAAAGAAATACTTTCGTCGGCTTCGAGAGCTTGAAACTCTCGCAGCATGTCACCCATGATTGTTTCTTCGTCTACCCATTCCTGGGGAACATCAAGGGGTGCATGGCATTCGATGGCTACCGTCCAGATACCTGGCTCCTGATGGCCATGTTTTTCTCGGAGACGAATGACCATCTCATCACTAATACCGCCTTGGCGGATGTGATTGACAACCTGGCCCCTTCCTTTGACACTCCAAGTAACCAGGAGTGGACTGCCATGGTGCTTGGTACGAAGCTTGTCGATGCGTTTTTCCATTTGGGCTAGAAGCGCATCTTCGTCGGTACCTGCAGTGGTTTCGATGGTCTCAGTAATCCAGCGAATCACATCGGTAGCGATAAAAGTGGATTTAACATGCCCCGAGTCATCAACCGACACCAGGGTGCAACCGCAAGGGCCCGTTTCTTGGGGAGAACGGCCCTGTGTTGTGCCGCTGTAGTGGGCAATTCCTGGAGATTGATCCACCGTCTGCCGCTGGTGTTTGCCGCCTAGTGCCATGTAGTGCACTCGATCTCCCTCGGTCCCTGGGGAAGCCGAAGTGCCGTAGGAGACGCCCACTGTAAATTTGCCCTGGACATCTCTAAAAAAGCCACTGTCATCCGGAACCTCCCCTGGGGTGCGGCTGATGCCCTGGACGCAGGCTACTATTTCTTCTGCACGACGTAATTCCCTACCAGCAACTTGCCCAAACGGGAAAAAATGTACGTTATCAGGCAATTCGATACTCGCTGGCCAATTATCAGCTGGATCCGAATCGCCTGAGGCCCAATAAACGGGGATGCCGTGGGCTGCCAAACGCTGGAATTGCTCAAGTAGAAATACGACCGCTCGAGGACCGGCCAGATCAAAATCTACCACGTCGCCAGCAAAAATCAGGGCATCAGCCCCTTCAGAAAGTACCGTTTCAAAGACTTTACTGGCTGCCTGGTACGGCGCTTCCAGAAATACATCCCGAAGATGCTCAGGAACCTCAGCAATCCCCCCTAAGGGGCGTTCTAAGTGCAAATCACTGGCATGGACAAAACGAAGCGGGGACTGAGACATCAACGCCTCCTTGCGCGTGGGTCACCTTTTACAAGCCGGTACAATGGCGAGAATATTGCACCCGAAATACGGGATATTTGCGGCCAGTTTAGCCTGAATCACAAAATAGGCCAACTTCAGCTCAGGATTGGGTTTCCAGCACACCGCCGCCTGTGGAGTCGAGCCTCCGGCTTAGTAGCAATTCGCTTGACAAAACCAGTTGTCATCAGAGAGAATCCGCGCGTACAATAATCGACGCAAGTCCTTCTGCCCCTTCGGGCTCCGCTTGTCCGCTAGCAGGGTTGGCTCTGCTAGCAAAATTGGTGTTTAACAGAATAGCCGATGACAAAGTAGCTTAGTCGAGGAAAAGATTAATGGCGATGGCAGCATGCTTACTAGACGACAACAAGACAGTTGATACCTATTTCAGCGAATGTGGGGATCATGAAGATGGCGATCGTATTGGTGCCCCCCAGACGAATTATAACCCTTGGCTTTATAACCCTTGGCTGGAGCCGTGGTCCACATTTTTCCCTGGAGATATTCTTCCGCTGGGCTCTCCGGGGGATACTCCTTCACTGGACAAAGAACTGTGGCCTGACAGCTTGACGGTTTACAATCCGATTGAGGCAGAAATGGACGATCCTTTTGACGATTTTGAAGACGATGATTTTGATGATGATTTCGACGATGATTTTGAAGAGGATTGGGAAGACGATCTCACCGAAGACGATGAGTTCCCCGATACCTTCGGTGGTGAAGACAAAGACAAAGAAGAATCGCCATTCCAAGGTGACCCAGATTTTGACGACCAATAGTCTTGATGCCTTCTGATTGCAATCAACGAGATCGCTGAGGCACAAAGTTACGCAGAGCAGCAAGCATGAAGCAGTCTCTCTCTGCGAACTTTTTGGCTTCTGCGATCTCTGTATTTATAGGCAGCATGCTCATCCTCCCGCCTTCAACGCGCCTTGGCGAAATTGATGTTTCCAACTATTTCAAAAAATGAAAGTTTCTCCCAACGTGAAATAGCCATTGGAGATTTCTGGAAACAGCGTGAAATCTACGCCAAGACGCTAGCGGCACGTGAGGGAGCTAAGAACTTTGTTTTCTACGAAGGTCCACCCACAGCCAATGGCATGCCTCATCCGGGGCACTGCCTCACGCGCGCCATTAAAGATTTATTTCCACGCTACAAGACCATGCGCGGTTATCTTTGTGAGCGGAAAGCAGGCTGGGATACACACGGCTTACCTGTCGAGGTCGAAGTCTGCAAAGAATTGGGTATCCACTCGAAAGAAGAGATCGAAACCTATGGCATAGAACCGTTTATTCAACTCTGCCAACAAAGTGTGTGGCGCTACATGCAGGAATGGGAACGACTTACCGAGCGATTGGGCTTTTGGGTCAATCTCCAGGAAGCCTACGTTACCTACCATCGCAGCTACGTTGAAAGTGTCTGGTGGTCGCTGAAAACACTCTTTGATCGAGGACAATTGTACCAAGGTCACAAGATTGTCTGGTGGTGGGCACAGGGCGGTACTGCACTCTCTGCAGGAGAGGTCGGTCAGGGATACCGCGAGGTGGCGGACCCAAGTGTTTTTGTTAAATTCCCACTGCTTGATGACAAGGGAGAGACCACCGATACGGCCCTCTTGGTCTGGACGACGACACCCTGGACACTCCCTTCCAACCAATTTGCTGCCGTGCATCCCGAATTGGAGTACTCCATCGTCATTGACGAACAGAGTGCTACGAATACACCACGTTTGATCATTGCTTCGGCGTTGGTTGAAACGATAGCCGGAAAACTGAAACGCGAATTGAAAGTTGAGTCAACCTGCCTGGGCAGCCAGTTGATCGGCAAACGCTACCAGCCACCCTTCGACTGTTACTCCAGCAAATTGTCTCAACAATCCGGGCAACTTCGAGATGGAACTACGGAAGTCACCGCTTGGAGGGTAGTCTCTGCAGATTTTGTCACTACAGACAGTGGCAGCGGAATTGTTCATCAAGCCCCAGCATTTGGTGAAGTCGACTACGAAGTTCTTGTTGCGGAACAATCTCGCTTTGTAGATGGCCAGGGTCCCTCTCTCATCAATGCCGTCGATTCAAGCGGAAAATTTACCGACGAAGGGCCCGACTACTGCCAAGGCCGTTGGGTAAAGGATTGCGACAAAGACATTATTCGGGATTTGAAAGAACGAGAGCGACTCTACTTTCGTGAGCAGTATTTGCACGACTATCCCTTCTGCTGGCGAGCCGAAGAAGATCCTCTCATCCAGTACCCGCGTGAAAGTTGGTTTATTCGCACCACAGCGGCCAAAGACCAGATGCTCGCCAACAATCGTGAAATCAACTGGCTCCCTGAACACATCAAGGACGGCCGATTTGGTAAGTTCCTGGCTTCCAATGTCGATTGGGCGTTAAGCCGTGAGCGATACTGGGGCACTCCACTGCCTATCTGGGAATGCCAACAGACCGGCAGGCAAGAAGCAATTGGCTGTTACGAAGAATTACTTCAAAAACCGGGCATTGCTGGGACGGAGGTCTGGGACGCAGCAAAAGGGGCGAACCCCGATTTGCCCGATGATCTGCAAGTGCATAAGCCCTACATCGACGCAGTGACCTACGACTCTCCCTTTGCCAGCGGGGCTCGGATGCAACGAGTTACAGAAGTCATCGACTGCTGGTACGACTCAGGCGCCATGCCCTTTGCCCAATGGGGCTTCCGGGGTCAAGAAGCGGGCCCCGAGCGCGAAAAATTCAGTCGTCAATTCCCGGCCGACTTTATCAGCGAAGCGCTCGATCAAACACGAGGCTGGTTTTACAGCCAGCTCGCAATCAGCACCTTGATGTTTGGAGAAGGACAAGATGCCGATAGTGAGGATCGAGAAAAGGAAAATCGACTCTCAGCCCAAGCTCCTCACCCTTTTAAGAACTGCATCGTCCTGGGACTTATGCTCGGCGAAGATGGGCAAAAAATGTCGAAGAGCAAACGCAACTATCGTGCTCCGGATGAGATCTTTGATCTCTACGGAGCAGATGCTTTGCGCTGGTACTTTTTTGCCAATCAGCCCCCCTGGACTTCCATCCGCTATAGCGAACAAGCGATCAAAGATAGTATTCCAGAATTTCTGCTGCGGCTCTGGAATGTTTATAGTTTTTTTACAATCTACGCCAATATCGATGGATTCAATCCCTGCGAAGAATGCGGGCCCCAGGCTGCCAACTGCATGCTGGAAGCAAACACCTTTGAGCAGGCTACCTCCTACCGTCCCCTGGAGGAGCGTGCTGAACTCGATCGTTGGATTCTCAGCGAATTGAATACGACTGTAACGACAGTCGTGGAGCGCATGGATTTGTACGACAACTATGGAGCGTGCCAGAGCTTAACCGATTTTGTCGATGTGCTTTCGAATTGGTATGTGCGCCGCAGTCGAGACCGTTTCTGGGCAAGCGACAAACGATCGACCGAGAAACTCGATGCCTACTGGACACT
>PATG01000121.1 GCA_002713555.1 Planctomycetaceae bacterium | reverse complement strand
TGCCAGGCTATCGATACGGAAAACGCATCTAGAGCTCGCCCCGCCGGTGCGCGTCGATCTACTGATTTAACTGCCTAACGTCGATAATACTTGCAATATTCCTCGACAGAACTCTGGCAGGTCATCTGGCTTGCGGCTTGTCACATGATGATTGTCAACGACCACAGGAGCATCTTCCCAAATGGCTCCGGCATTGACCAAATCGTCCTTGATACCCGGACTACCCGTCACGCGAATGCCCTGATAGACTCCGGCTGAAATCGGAATCCAGCCACCATGGCAGATTGCAGCCACAAGTTTGCCCTGTTCGTGAAAATGACGGACGATGTCGAGCACTAAATTTTCACGTCGGAGTTTGTCCGGCATGAAACCACCTGGTACTACCAGCCCGTCAAATGTCGATGGATCAACATCACTGAATGCTGTATCAGATTTACCAGGATAGCCATTTTTTCCGGCGTAGACTGTGTCAGCCTCCAACCCGGCCACGATAACTTCCGCTCCCGCTTCGATCAAACGTAGCTTTGGATACCAAAGTTCCAGATCTTAATAAATATCACCGACGATGATCAGGATTCGTTTGTTTGCTAGTGGCGTATCCATGAGAGTACCCTTAACTGTTAGTAACAATGCTGTCGGAGCTTTCCGCTGCCGTTTTGAACTTAGCAAGGTACGAAAACAGCTTGTCATCGACGAACTCAATTAGATCATCGCCGGTCAGGGCTTTGTGATGATCCACCTTGCCATTTTTCTTTACGATGCTAATACGGTTCGGGAGCGGCGAGCAGGGCACGCCGAGAACACCTAGAACCGATTGCGGTGGGGGCTCACTAGCCGCGCCGCTCGAATATCTCACGCACCCCTGCACTGAGTCGTGCCATGATTGAACCTCAGCTGCTTCGGCGTCTGAGTCGCTTAATTTGCTGACGAAAGAAGCAGGATAACGACGCTTGCGCCAGGCTTCTACGATATGGGCATGGACAGAACGGCTTGCCCGGCGAATTTGGCTAGTCAAAGAGTACTTCTCCTCAATAGGCAATCGCTTTGTAAGCAAGAACAACTGATGCGCCCCCTCCTCTGCTGCCTGATAAACACGCAATTCACGAAAACTACTAATCACATAGAATTTCAAAATACCGCCCTGCGCTCTCATGCCGAATGGCATGAGTGCTCGGTTGCTCCCTTCTCTCCTCTCTCCTCTCCCTTCTTCTCCTCCCGTTTACGCATCATAAATTTCCGGATTGACCAAAAACTGGGGGCGCTGGCCACTGAGCACGGCGGCCATATCTTGGGCCATCGTTTTGTGAATCTTGTTGGTCGAATATTTCGAGCCTGCGATGGCATGCGGTGCAGCCAGGCAATTCGGATGGCGAAACAGCGGGTGATGAAAGTCCGGTGGCTCCGGCTCAAAAACATCTAGAGCGACGCCAGCGAGGCGACCCTCGGTTAGCGCGTCGTGCAAGTCGTCCAAGCTGTCCACCAGCCATCCGCGAGCCAGATTGAGGAAGTAAGCGCCTGGCTTCACGACGGCAAGCCGTTGACGATTGATCAAGCCCCGGTTCTCTTCGGTGGCAGCGGCGTGGACAGAAATAAAGTCGCTGCGACTCATGAGATCATCGAGCTCGACCAACTCGACACCCAAAGATTGGGCTACGTCTGCAGACGCGAACGGATCATATGCCAAGATCGTCATATCGCACGGAGTCGCCATTTTGGCGAGTTGTTGACCGATTCTTCCTAAGCCAATGATGCCAAGTGTGGACCCTTCCAAGCCATCATTGACTATTTCTTCTCGGCTAGCCCAATTGCCTGCTTTGATTTCAGTATCCCACTTCAGAATATTCTTCGAGAGGGCAAGCATCCAGGCCATAGCTCCCTCAGCAACAGCCGGAGCGCCTACGCCCGGAGTATACACAACGGGTATCTTGCGCTTTGTTGCTGCTGCCACGCAGACTTTGTTATAGCCTACACCGGTCCGGCCCAGCACTTTGATGTTGGGCGCTGCATCGAGCGCGTTTTCAGGAAAAAAACCATCGCCCCGCAAGGCAACCGCAATGGCATTTTCCAGATGGGTAAAGAGCGTCTCCATCGAATAGTCTGGCATGATTTCCAGATTTCCGAACGGTTTGAGAATTTCGATTGCGACGTGTTTCAGTGGACCGGTAGCAATGATAGTTGGGTTCGACATGGTTTAGCAGCAGAGTATACTTTCAAACGAGAACAAGGATTATTGGTTAATTACTAATGGCATAGATGTTAAAACGGTACTGATGATAAAGACTGCAGGGTGAATCATGAAAATTGCCACATGCCAGTTTCCCATTTCAGCCAATATTCATCGCAACGCATCGGCAATCATACAGCAAATCACCGAAGCATCCCAGGAGGGCGCGCAATTAGTCCACTTTCCGGAATGTGCACTCTCTGGTTACGCTGGTGTCGATTTCAAGGCACCGGGTGGGCAGGCTTGGAATAATTTCGATTGGGATCTTTTGCAGGAAGAAAGCCAACGTATTCTTGGCCTGGCCAAGAAACATCGCGTCTGGCTGCTCGTGGGAAGTACCCATCGTCTACGTCGTAATCTTCCTCACAACAGTGTCTATGTCGTTGACCCAGCGGGCAATGTTGTTGACCGATACGATAAACGGTTCTGCACCGGAAAAGATTTAAAGCATTATTCTCCGGGCAATTATCCCTGCAGGTTTAAAATAGGAAAATTGAATTGTGCGGTGAGCATCTGCCACGACGTACGGTATCCTGAGCTCTTCCGTGATCACCAACGAGCTGGCGTGGATATTGTCTTCCAGTCGTTCTACAACGCTAGAGCGAAGGGCAGAACCGACCATGCGGCTATTATGCTCCCAACGGTTCAGGCGCATTGTGGGTCCAACTATATTTGGAGCAGCGTGGCTAACGCATGCGGCTATTATCAATCTTGGCCGAGCGCGTTTGTATTGCCCGACGGCTCGATAGCCCAACGATTACAACAGCATCGACGCGGTATACTTATTTCCGATGTAGGTCGTAAAAGCAATTTCCGTGATGCCTCAGAATTTCGAGTCGAGGCAATACGAGGAAAATTGCACAGCGGAAATACGGTTAGTGAAGCACGAAGTCGAAATCGGACGGAGTTGTAAGCGGCGCAGCAATCAGGAACCAAAAAGAAACAGGACAAAACAGAGATTCGAGAGAGTATTCTTGGTACTATTCTCCGTTTGCAGTATTCTCTGTTCTCTCTGCTGCCTCCTGTTCCAATCCAATTGTAGCGGGACATGCAAACTTCTTTGCCGAACTTGTTTCTAGCCCTTGCTAAAGGGCTATCTCTTGACTTGTCAGGGAATTTTGCTTTTGTCCTAAGCTTGCCTGAACGTTGCGCTCGTAAACGCCACGAAGGACATTCCCTACATGGAGGTTTTGGATAGGCTCTCAGTGATGGTGGCAATCGATCTATGTGCTTTGTCAATCCGAAGCAAATTGAAATGCATACAACTTAGCCGCTCGCATTTTGAAGTGCAGTTTGATCGGTCGCCCCGCGAGATGCGATAGATCCGCACTTCCTCGCCAGCGCACTTCCCAAGTTACATCATTGCAGGTGATCTCTTCGCAGTCGGCAAGTTCGTAGCCTGGAATTGGCTGGTCGTTGACATCACGCAGTTCAACAAAGATGGTGCCTTGAGCTCCCGCGTTTTGATTCAGCACAAGTCGTCGTCCGCTGAAGACGAGTGGCGGCGTGGTCAACGAACCTCCCTGGTAATCTGCATCCATCGACACAAACCCGTCCAGCCGTTGCCGGGCTCCAAAGATCCCTAATTGTGAATGCGCCCATTCTTTGATTTTGCCTTCCAGAGGATACTCGTCACGCATGGGAACAGTGTCATGAATCTGAGGGCTTGCCCAATAATAGCTGTTGAGGTAATTGCCAACCTTGATGATGCCTCCACCCACGGACGTCCGCCCTCGATCGACCTCATCCATTAGGCCAAGTGGCAGGTATTCCTTGCGGTCACATCGATTCCAGGTTTCGCCGTCTCGACTTAAAGCGATCACAGTTTGCAAAGGACCATTCAGATCCGCAAACCCAGGAAACCATGGCTGTCGTGAGGGATGGAAATGACGCAACGTTTTTAGATACATAATGTGCACATCTTCTGCCCAGGGATACTGAGCGGGAAAGCAGCTATAGAAATCCTTGAAGCCATCCCATTTGTCTGCGCTGAGAACCATGTTCACATCCCGCGCGGTTGCATAACTCGTCGAGCCATCGTTGGCAGATGGATTGACGCCTTCAGTCCATGGTTCTAGCAAATCATCGGCTTTCAGTAGGGCAACCGAACGGAGGTTTTCGAAACCTTTTGTCTCACCGGTCTCGTCGTCGATCGTATCAACGAGTCCTTCCGCAGCACTATATTTAAATCCTTTGCGGTAGATAAATTGCGTGCCCTGCATCGAATGAAGTCGGCCACTTTCCACATTCTGACAGCGTATGTAGATAAAATACTTCTGCGACTTTTCGTCCCAATAAGCCCCAAACAGGTGTTCGGGTAGCAGCGGAAGCAAGCGTGTGCCATCTCCTTTAAAGTGCAGTCCGTCCGCCGAGTAGTAGCCGTAGACCCCCGAGAGCTGCTCTGCTTTTTTCCCCTTTGTCTGTGGTGTCAGTTCGTAGCCGTCGCCATCCATAAAACCGAAGTTCAACTCGTGAAATGCCTTGTAACGGCGCTCTGGCACATCGTGCGGATCGTAGACGATCATGGGAAAGTCGGTGCGAAAACCGGAGACACTTTGCACGGGCGGTGCATGAAACATGTCGTACGGCTCTCCGTTGGGTTGCAGCAGTTGAGGCTTACCGTCCTCATCCGTGTTTTCCAAGGTGACCCGTCCGCTTCGCTTGCCAAAATGTTCCCAATGAACACCATCATCCGATTCCATGCAATGAACACTTGATCCTAGCCGCATGTAATACAAACGATAACGGCCCCGATCTTTGTCAAAAAAGGTATAAAGAGGGAATTGACCACCATCTTGCTTGCCATCGACCGTAATTCGGAACTTCGTTGGTTGATTGATTTCCGGTTCAACATTCTCCGCACGCTCCGTGAAACGATCGTCAATAAAAAGCTGCTTGCGATCGCCCGTGTCGCGAACATCACCTTCGCCAAGGACGGTCAACTTAACCGTAACCGTTTTAGCCGACTTGTTTTTGTTTTTGGAATCGACCGATAGCCTGCCTTCATATTTGCCAGGTTTCAGATGATCCGCATGGACTTGCAGGTTGACTAATTGCCTGGTCGAGGAGGCAACGCCCTGTGTTGCTGACGGCTGCAGCCAAGGAATGTTTTCTTGAATGTTCCAAGCGATCTTATTCGTTCCGGTGGCTGAGAGTTCCAATCCAGAGAATTGGTTGCGAGAGGCATTGGTTTTGTCGACAACCAGGCTCACGACCTGTGGCCAGACCCGTAGTGCGGGTGTTGCCAGGCTGGCCGGAGGTGTGAAGTCTGCATGGTAGAGCACATCGTCTGAAAACCGCATTTCGTCCATGAACCCCTGAAATTTCTTCATGTGGCGATCACGCTCATGGAGTTCATGATGGTCCCAATGTTGCAAAGCGTCGCGCATGCCAATCTGAAGCATCGGGTAGTGTGGTGGGAACACAACGTCATCGTATGGCTCGCCACCCGTGTAGACGCTTTTCCAGACACCGTCTGCCTCGAATTGTTTCTTGCCATCAAAGTAGTGTCGAATCTGTTTGATGTGGGAATCGTATACGACTGCCAAGTGGTGAAATTTTTGATCTGCCTTGAGGTCCCCTGTTGGTCGATTCCAACCCAAAACCCGATCCACCGGTATGAGCCGGTTGGCAACCTGCAATACATTCGGCTGGTCAACACCACCCGTGCGCAATTTAGAGTTCTTAAACTCTTGGCCTTGTCCGTATCTTCCGTACTCGACATAGTTGATTCCAGACAATCCCCAAATACGGTTATCGCCGATCATGTTCGCGTTGGCCTTGACCCAGCATTCGAGCGTCCAATTGGTGTCATCGGGATTCAAGGCTGCCTCCGCTTTATAACGATGGGCACCCATGGCGTCTTTGGTCTTCAGTAGGTCAGGATCTAAAGCATTTCCAAATTTGCCCCCGGCCACAATTCCTGCGTCTGGACCCAGGCGTAGATGATAGTCGTTGCCGGAAGAATCAACGGCCACGGACGACCCTGGCGGGTCGTCGAATAACCATAGCGCCACGGTATCGGCCGGTGCTGATTGGATGGCAAAACAACAAAAAAGAAGAATCGATTTTAAGATTCGCTGGTTCATATCCAGACTCCAATGGGCAAATTCTAGTTCGTGTTATTGCAGAACCCGTATACCTATGGATCAATGCGTGTTTCTGAATTTCCTAGAACACGTGGACTGAAATATCCGGGCTAGGCAGCCATCCTAAACTTGGCTCGTTTGGGATTCAATAGCCAGGCTCGGTTGGGATTCAATGAGGGTCGCCGTCAAATAGATCCGTCCCAAGTGCCTGTGCATGTGCCTTGCAGGGAATGCCCATGGGATGACATGCTGCGCGAATGTCATTCCTCTAAGAAGACACGTTGTCCAGCCTTGGGAGATTAAAAACTCTCTCCATCAAGCGAGAATGTCTGGCAAGATCTTGCCATGGACGTCTGTCAAGCGAAAATCGCGTCCCTGAAAACGATAGGTGAGCTTGGTGTGGTCGAAGCCGAGTAAATGCAGGAGGGTGGCATTCAGGTCGTGGACGTGGACCGGATCGCGGGTGATATTGAAACCCAATTCGTCCGTTTCACCGTGAACATAACCGGACTTCACTCCGCCGCCCGCCAGCCACATGCTGAAGCAACGATTGTGATGGTCGCGACCATCGTTGGTGCCTGGCTCACCTTGGACCATAGGCGTACGGCCGAACTCGCCGCCCCAAATAACCAGGGTATCGTCCAATAATCCTAATCGCTTCAGATCTTTGACAAGCGCAGCACTCGCTCGATCCGTATCCTGGCAGTTCTTCACCAGGTCTTTTCTCAGATTGATGTGCTGATCCCAGGCTTCATGGAAGAGCTGGACAAATCGCACACCGCGCTCCAAGAGACGTCTGGCCAACAGGCAGTTTCGCGCGAAGCTGGATTGCTTGATGTCCTGAATGCCGTATAAATCCAAAGTTTGTTGCGTTTCGTTTTCCAGATCCATAAGTTCAGGAGCTGCCATTTGCAATCGATAGGCAGATTCATAACTATGAATCCGGGAGAGGATTTCTGGATCGCGCACAGCTCCATGCTCGATGAGATTCAAGCGTTGAATGCTGTCGAGTGATTCGCGTTGCACCTGGTCGTCGAAGCCCAGCGGATTGGAGAGATAGAGAATGGGATCGCCACTACCACGAAAAGGAGTTCCACCAAAGGAGGAGGGCATGAATCCTGAAGAATAATTGCTTGCACCTCCACTTGTACCGCGAGCACTGTTCAGTACCACGAAGCCCGGCAGGTTTTCGCTCTCGCTACCCAGACCATACAGGGTCCAGCTGCCGAAACTCGGCCGGCCAAATTGTTGCGAACCCGTGTTCATCAAGAGTTGCGCGGGAGCATGATTGACGGCTTCGGTATGCATCGTGCGAATCAAACACATTTCATCAGCAATCGAGCCAATTTCAGGGATTGTTTCACCTAGCTGCATGCCGCTCTGGCCACGGGGCGAGAAGGAGTACTGGGGACCCAAAAGATTCGAGTTGGGATTGATGAATGCCGAACGGTAGCCGGCCAATAATTCGGCCGGCGGCAACGTTCCATCGTGCTTGGCCAGCTCGGGTTTTGGATCGAAGAGTTCCAATTGACTGGGGGCGCCCGCCTGGAAGAGATAGACGACACGTTTTGCTCGCGGAGCATAATGGGGCTGGCGCGGTGCGAATGGATTGGCAGCGCTGGTCTTGCCGGAAGATTCGGTTTTTGCCAAAGAATTCAACGCAATTCCCGCCAGGCCAACACCGCAATCGCGAAAGAACCAGCGTCTGGTGATGTCTGGCGAAACATGGCTCCGATTCAATCGTGTGTCAAACATAACAGTTCCTTCAATTCTTGCAGAGCGCGGCATCGAGGTTGAGGACGACTCTGGCTGCAATAACCCAGGCGGCCAGGTCTTGTGGGGATGTATTGGGTGGCAGGCTGGGAAGCCCAGCCTGGTCTCCAGTGGTGATGTCACTGATCGAAATCCAACCATCGGCAAGTCGAGGGCGCTGTGCTGTGACGAGATTTACGATTTCTTTTCTTTCTTCCGGTTTAGCGGATCGACTCGTGCAGAGTCGAAACAAGTAGTCTGCTCGAGCATGTTCGTCTGCCTCGGCTTCACGCAAGACGCGCAGCGCCAAAGCTTGTGCCGCTTCAACAAACACCGGTTCATTCAGTGAAACCAAGGCTGCCAGTGGACTGTTAGAGCGCGTCCTTCGTGCACACGCCGTATCGCCACTGGGTGCGTCAAAGGTTGCCATCACAGGATCGGGCATCGTCCGTTTACGGAACAAATAGAGAGATCGCCGATAACGCTGGGGAGCTTTGGCGGGTTCCCAATATTTAGGAAAGGTAAAGTTAAAACTAAGAACACTCTCTGGCACGGGTGGAAAGAACGAGGGCCCGCCGATTTCTCGAGAAAGTAGTCCTGCAGTGGCCAAGGTCATGTCACGTAGGACTTCTGCCTCAGCGCGAAAGCGGGGTCCCCTTGCCAAGAAGCGATTGCGTGGGTCTTTTTCCAGTAGTTCGAGACTCGTGTCAGAACTTTGCTGATAGATTTTGCTCGTCAGAATCTGATTGAGCAACCATTTTTGGCTCCAGCGGTGCTCCATAAATTCGACGGCCAGATGATCGAGCAGCTCAAGATGCTCCGGCTGGCGCGCACGTGATCCAAAGTCCTCTGCCGTCTCTACCAGACCAGTGCCAAAAATTGCCTGCCAGATGCGGTTCACCTGGACACGAGCCGTCAGTGGAGATCGACGATCGGCTAGCCAGCGGGCAAACTGCAATCGCCCCGGTTCCTGGGAAGCTTCCAGAGGATGCAGGGCACTTAAAACCTGCGGCTGCACGGAGTGCAGAGGCTGATTCCAGACGCCACGATCCAAGAGTTGCGTTTGCCTTGCGATGACTTCTTCGCGTTGTTTTAAGCACAACACACTCGTCACGGGTGAATCGGGATACTGCTTCCAGATGTTTTCTAGTTCCTGTTTATATTCGTCGCCGACAACCGCCTGCAACCAGGTGTCTTCGATGGCAGCTTGCTGGGCTGCGGATCTTGCTTCGGCTGGGAGTTCCCAAGCCAAGGACACCGCATGGTCGTAGGGTGGTGCAACTGGATCTGGCGACTTCGTCAGCGCTACACGGAAACGTCCCAAAATCAACATGCCATTCTGGGGATTTTCGGTATCATTGCTCCGTGCGTGATGCTGCTGAAAATAAATTCGGATCTGAGTTTTACTGGGAAATTCCAGTGGTTTGCCAAATTGAATCACGGCCACCGAAGGTGTGTTGCGTCGTCCCGGTCCTCGATCGCTAACCCATGCGGTTCCCGTGTTTCCATCGATCAGATAACCAACGGGTCCGATTCTGCGTTGGTCTTCCTCGGGCAACTGGGCCAGTGGTAGTGATGAGAAAAGATTGTCTGGACTAGAATAATCTGCAGTCGCTTTCTGAAGTGGAAGTTGTGTCCACTCGGTTGCGCCTGGTACCTTGACCTGCACGGTGAGTTCACTAAGCGCAAAGATACCACTATCGATGCTGCGACCTGGTCCCCCAAAGGGCAAGTCACCGTAGGTCAATGCTTCCAGCCTGAAACCTGTCACACCGTTCAGGTCACAATCTGCAATAACATACATGTCTCCCATATGGGAAGGATGCCCCAGGACACTAATACTGTGGTCGGGCAGTTTTTCCGGATGATTGGATCCACCTCCCCAGGTAGCTTCGATGGGATCAAGAATCTCCCAATGCGCGGAATCCGCCAGCTGGGTCTTTTTTTCCCACGCTTCCAGCTCCGCCTGCCAATGGGGTCGATCTTGCTTGTAGCGCTGCCGTATCTTGAAAAGTGCCTTGCGAATCTTCTCAATGCTCTGCAATTGCTCATCACGAAAAACATGCATTTGTGCGTCGTTCGCATTATTGAGAAAGGCCATCATCCCGTAATACTCATCATGCGAAATGGGATCGTATTTGTGACTATGGCATTGGGCGCACTGTACGGTGAGTCCTAGTACTGCTTTACCAACGCAATCCATGCGGTCGAACATCGCTTCCATGCGAAATTCTTCGGGGATAATTGCGCCCTCTTCGTTAATCATGCTATTACGTAAAAAACCGGTAGCCACGATCTGGTCCTGAGTTGCCCCTGGCAGTAAATCTCCGGCAATCTGTTCGACAATAAACTGATCGTAGGGCAAGTCTTCATTGATCGCTTGAATCACCCAATCGCGCCAGGCCCATTGCTCGCGGGGGACATCTTTTTCGTAGCCGTTGCTGTCCGAATAGCGAGCCACGTCGAGCCAATGCCTGGCCCACTTTTCGCCGTAATGAGCACTCGCCAACAGGCGCTGGATTTCTGCATCGATGGCCGCAGCCAAATCGGTTGAGGCCGCATGCAAAAAGGTGTCGATGTCTTGAGGCGATGGCGGCAATCCAACAAGATCAAGATGGATGCGTCGACAGAGAATCTCGATAGGAGCCGTGGGCGACTGCGTCAGTCCTTCGCTTTGCAATCGTCTCGTAACGATTTGGTCGATGGGATTCGTCGTGGTCCCGTCCACGGTCGCAGCGCGCTCGGGTTGTTGAAATGCCCAATGCTGACTGTAAGGTGCTCCCTGATCAATCCAATTTCGTAGTGTGGCTATTTGCGCTGGCGACAAGGGTTTTTCAAAATGGGCAGGTGGCATCAGCAGATCGGAGTCGGCTGTTGTGATCCTCTGAATCAATTCACTCTCATCCGCTGCGCCTGGGACAATGGCGATGAACTCCGACGGCAACTGGGCTGTCGCTACCTCACGCACATCCAATCTTAAGTCGGCCTCACGAACGGCCTCGTCCGGTCCATGGCATTGAAAACAATGCTCTGCCAAAATGGGCTGTACCTTATGGAGAAAATCAATCGAATCCTCTGCGAAAACTTGCGCATCGAAGAAAGCAAGTAGGAGCATAAACAGGAGTGATCGATGGAACACGACTTCGCCCTCAAATGTCAAGCAATGATATCATGGATGATGCTGCCATGCACATCCGTCAAACGAAAATCGCGTCCTGCGTAACGGTAGGTGAGCCGCGTGTGGTCGATTCCTAACAAATGCAGCAGAGTCGCGTGCAGGTCGTACATGCTAACACGATTTTTAACTGCAAAATATCCGAAATCATCTGTAGCACCATAGGCCATGCCGCCCTTGACTCCACCGCCTGCAAGCCACATCGTAAATCCATAAGGATTGTGATCCCGACCATCACGGCCTTCTGCCATGGGGGTGCGGCCGAACTCGGTTCCCCACACAACCAGTGTATCATCCAATAGTCCACGCTGCTTGAGATCGGTGATCAGTCCTGCAATCGGCTTGTCGACCTCGAGAGCGTTGTTTGTATGGCCCTTATAGAGGTCCCCATGTTGGTCCCACTTGTAGCTGTGAGAGCACTGTACGAATCGAACCCCCTGCTCTGCTAAACGACGCGCCATTAAACATTGGCGACCAAAATTATCGGTGGGGCTGCCATCAATTCCATAAAGTTGTCTGGTGGCTTCTGATTCTCGGCCAATATCGAGTACGTTGGGTGCCTCCATCTGCATGCGAAAAGCAAGCTCAAAAGCCTCGATGCGGGCCTGCAAGCGTGAGTCGTCAGCAACCTGAGCGCTGTGTTTTCGATTACTAGTCTGGATGAGATCAAGCTGCAGACGCTGCAGCGGGTCAGATAGCTCTGCACGCTCAAGATTCCGTATTTTTGCATTTGCCATGGACGCTTTGAAATCACCCACGGCTGTGCCCTGATAACTGGCTGGAAGAAAAGCAGAACCATAAAGCTGCTGCGCTCCGTGCATCATGGTTGGCGAAATTGTGATGAAGCCGGGCATGTTTTGGTTCTCGCTACCCAGCCCATAAGTCACCCAGGAACCTATGCTGGGGCGCGTGAATACGGCAGAACCTGTGTGCAACTGGAGGATGGCGCCGCCATGATCGACTTGCTCGACGTGCATGGAGCGGATCAAGCAGATGTCATCGATTACGCTTCCAATGTGAGGAAACAGATCGCTTACGGGCAGTCCACACTCTCCATAATTGCGGAATTGCCAAGGCGAGCGCATCAGGTTACCCACTTCGGCAAACTGCAATGCTCTTTCGAAAGGCAGCGGCTTGCCGTCAAACTTTTCGAGTTGCGGTTTGGGGTCAAAGCTGTCGATGTGCGATACACCGCCATGCATAAAGAGAAATAGGACTCGCTTAGCACGAGGGGCAAAATGCAGAATTGGCTGCGACACTTCAGAGGGTGAAGATCCCGCTTGCGCGAGTTGCTGAAACATGCCCATGAGTGCCACGTGTCCAAATCCACACGCGGTTTTCCGCAAAATTTCACGCCGCGAGGGTAGGTGAGAACTCGCGTGGGCTGTAGTCTTTTTAGTCATAATAGATACTAGGTTTCAGACGTCACTCGATATAGATGAATTCGTTCAAGCAGAATAACGACTGACAAAAGGCTTGCCAGGCAAGCACGTTGTTGTCAACCAATTCTCCATGAAGCACCTTGCGAAAAGTATGGTAATGCTTCTTTGCAGTAGGTTGATCGAGCACACGATCATAAATGGAGACATGATCGATCTTACCATGAAACATTTCTGTTTTGGTTGCGCGGGCACCGATCGTAAGAGGCACATTCCCCGTGGGTAACCGTCCTTCGTATTTCATGTCATCGACCAGTTGGCCATTAACAAAAAAGCGTCGCTGGTTATTGCCGCATGCAAACAGGACATGGGTCCATTCTTCTAAGGGGGCGATACACTGCGGTTCTGCTATTATGCGATGCCCACCAAGTCGCGCATCGAAAACTTGGGTGAATAATACATTCTGTCGCTTCTCTTCGATCTCTAGGCCATAAACGCCTATTTTCCAAAGTCTCCTCGCAGCACCATCACGACCAACGATCATCATAAAGCTGGGAACTGCCGCTGGCTTGATCCAGCATTCTGCAGAGAATTCGTCTGGCATGTTGGAATGTTGCTCGCTTAAATTGGTGCGAATCATGCTGTCTCTGCCATTGAATTCTATCCCTGAATATTGTTGGTAGAAAACGAGTCCTTCTGTTTTCTGAATTAAATCAACATAGGCTTCTATTCCACCTGCTTGGGTAGTGATCTTTAACGGATTGGGGACCTTCGCAGCCAGCTGCTGATAAGTATCAAGAAATTCTTCGGAGCGAACAATCTCCTCTTCAGTGGGAGGTCTTCCGAGAACCAATTCGTAGGCTCTCTGAATCCCCTTTCGCATGAATTGCTGCTCTGGAATCTCGTCAGCTATCAAGGCATCGGTTATTTGATTGACGAATGATAAGGCAAGATTGCGAATAAATGGGCTATTCATTAAATAAAGTGATTGTGTTGGAACCGTCGTTTCGCTGCGCACCGAAGTCGACTCATGAGCGCTGGGGCTATCAAAGAGCGTTTGTAGCTCTGGACGGCCATTGCGAATCACGGGTAGATAAATACTGCGTCGCGGTTTGAGAAAAGGGGGATAAGTTTCTTTGCCGCTAATATCAACAACGTAGAGTTCTCGAACTGCATCATTAGGCGAATAACCCTCCGTGAACAAGGTGCCTCCCATGGTGAGATCTAATTCTCCGCTTAAAAACAACAGCGTATCGCGCAATTGCTCTCCCGTGAGTCGGCGGCGTGGCATCCGCCCGAGCAGGCGATTCTCTGGGTCAGCTAAGGATGCTTGCTGATCTTCAACATGCGCTTGTTGGTACGTGCTCGAAAGCAACAGCATTTTATGCAAGGCTTTCAGTGACCAGCCGTTTTCGATAAATCGAGTCGCCAGCCAATCGAGTAATTTAGGGTGGGAGGGAGCCTCTCCTCGTAAGCCAAAGTTACCACTGGAGGGAACAATACCTTGTCCAAAATGATATTGCCAAAGTCGATTGACGATGACGCGCGAAGTGAGCGGGTTTTCTCTGCTGGCGATCCATTGGGCCAGCTCAAGGCGACCACTTCCCGCGGTTTCTATCGGTAAATGATCTTCTCCTGCAATGATCTGCAAAAAGCGTCGTGGTACTTCTTCACCCAAGGTGCGGTAATTTCCACGGCGATGTACTTGCAGGTTCTTGGGTTCGGGCAGGTCGTGCACAAGCATTGTTTTGACCGGTTTTCCATCATGTCCCGGAATTTCTTCTTCGACCCACTTTGAGTCGTTAATGGCATCGGCCATGACGTGCGTGCTGGTGAAAATACCAGCCAGCGAATAATAGTCAGCAGTTGGTATGGGATCAAATTTATGATCGTGGCAACGAGCACAACCGATGGTAAGCCCTAGAAAAGCAACGCCCGTTGTATGCAATTGCTCGTCGGCAATATCAAGAAGCATCTGCCGCTTGTCGCGCATCACGACAGGCTTGGGACCAACCTGCAAAAAGCCGGTTGCTACCAATTGTTCATAATCGCGTGCCGGATCTCCTGTTGCAGGTAGCAAGTCGCCAGCCAACTGCTCGACGATGAACTGATTGAACGGCTTGTCGTCGTTGATTGATTGAATGACATAGTCGCGGTAGCGCCAAGCGTGCAAATATGCATTGTTTCCATCGTGACCGGCCGACTCAGCAAAACGAACCACGTCGAGCCAATGTTGTGCCCATTGCTCACCATATCTGGGCGATGCAAGTAGACGATCGACAACCTTCTCGAACGCATGCTGGCTATCATCGGCAAGAAAGTCTTTCATCTCTTCAGGTGTGGGTGGCAACCCCGTTAAATCGTAAGTCACTCGTCGTAGTAGAGTGCGTTTGTCGGCTGGCACTGCCGGTGTGAGTCCCTTCTCTTCCAGTCGTGCCAAGATGAAGTAATCAACCGGAGAAGTAGGCCAATGGTTATCGGATACCTGAGGCAATAAAGGGTTGCGAATCGGCTGGAAGGACCAAAAAGACTTTTGCTCCTCAGAAAACAGGGGGTCTTTCTGTTCAGGGTTTTTCTCAGGGTTTTTTGGGGATGCCTCATAACCGGGCCAATAGGCACCTTCTTGAACCCACTCCTCTAACGTTAAGATTTCATGGGGCTCCAAGCGATCCTCAGGCGGCATCTGAAGATCATCTCGGCCATGCACAAGTTGAATCAATCGACTTGCCTTGGCATCGAAGGGTATGACAACTTTTCCGGATTCTCCACCAGCAAACAAATGGGCTGCAGAATCGAGACGCAAATTTGCTTCGGCCAAATCGGGACCATGGCATTCGCCACATTTGTTCACCAAGAGCGGACGCACTTTGCGTTCAAAAAAATCTACCTTGTACTGTTCTTGAAGCTCAGCACTAGCAGATTGGATGAGCAGAGAAAATGCAAAGAGAACAGTGATGGTTTTCTGCCGCATCATCGTTCTTGTAGCACCCAGAATAAGAAGCGTTCTTAGCGTGAAAACATTTGGTAATAAAAGCCCATGAAGGAATTCATGGTTGTTTTTTAGCGATAAAAGTATTATAATGGACTTCCCTCCTAAATCAATATACGCCACAGTTTTCTAGATCAAATTCCTTGTGGAAAGCTGCCATGCAGCGGGGCCACAAACGTGTGCCCTTATGCTTTAGCGGTGATTCGTGTGTTCCAGCAAATTCCGATGTGCGTTGGTAGGTTACGTATGAACTATGTGCCTCAAATCCTGCTTGCTACTTTGCTGTTTTGCTGTGCAAACGCCCACACCGTTTTTGGTAATGAAGATACCCTTGCAGAAGAATCTTCTCAGCACTGGGCCTTTCAACCATTAGGAAATCCACAACCACCTGACCAGGTAGGCGATTGGTCCGATCATCCCATCGATCGTTTTGTCAGGCAAAAGCAAGTCGAAACGCAGATCAAACCCGAGGCACCTGCTGACCCGCGAACTTTGTTACGGCGTGTGTACTTTGACCTCATCGGTTTGCCTCCCACATTTGAGCAAATAGAAGCATACCGTCGTGACAGTTCACCAGATGCTTTTGCTCACGAAGTCGATACTCTTCTTCAATCACCATACTACGGGGAGCGCTGGGGGCGTCACTGGATGGACTTAGTGCGCTATGCCGATACGGCTGGCGATAATGCGGACTATCCTATTCCTGAGATTCATCTCTACCGCAACTACATCATCGACTCGTTCAATGCAGATCTTCCCTACGATCTCTTTCTTCGCGAACAACTGGCAGGTGATCTTCTTGCCCATAGCAATAAGGACGAACGCTATGCCGAGCAGATTATCGCAACAGGCTTTATTGCACTGTCACGTCGTTATGGAACTTCGCCTTATGAACTGCAACACCTGGTATTGGAAGATTCAATCGATGCCACGAGTCGAGCCTTTCTTGGGCTCACACTCAGATGTGCGCGGTGTCACGATCATAAATCCGAACCCCTTACGATGGAGGACTATTATGGCCTCTATGGCATTTTTGCCAGCACGCAATATCCCTACACCGGGTCGGAAACCTATGCATCCCTGGTAACCTCGCGAAAGAACTTCGTGCCGCTAGAACCTCATCAGAACGTGAGTGTTGCTATACAAAAGCATCAACAGCAGGTTGAAAATATCACTCAACAAATCAAAGCGATTCGCTCCGGCGAACTCGGCCAGCAACTTGCTGCTGCTGGCGAGCGCCTGAAAGAGCTCAACGAAAAAATCCAGTCTGCAGAGACCACGGGACAGGAATATGAAAACTTGCAACAACAGCTTCAAGCGTTGATTGTCCAGCGCCAGCAGGTAATAAGCGTGATCGAGGAAAAAGAAAAAAAGCTGCGAGAAAAGTTGCCGCGGTCCGACCTCCCAGCGGATCTTCCTGCTGCTTACGCTGTTGGGGAAGGCGAAGCGCGTGACCGTCAGATCCAGCTATCAGGCCAGCCAAAAGACCTTGGTGAGGTTGTACCGCGAAGTGTCCCGAAATTTTTTCGCGGAGCGAACCCGGTAAAGATTCCTGAGAATCATAGTGGTCGCCTGGAATTAGCCCAATGGATGACCAATCCTGATTCAGTTGCCGGCGCAATGTTGGCACGCGTGATGGCCAACCGCGTCTGGCAACATCATTTTGGCACAGGTTTGGTGGCGACACCATCCAATTTTGGATTGTCAGGTTCACCACCTACACATCCAGAGTTGCTGGAGTATTTGGCAAAGCAATTTATTGACAGCGGTTGGTCCGTCAAAGCACTGCATCGTTTGATTTTGAGTAGCAAAACCTACCAACTTGCTAGTACGCTAGATGCGAAAAATTTTACGATCGATCCTGATAATCGAACTTACTGGCGTTTTGCGCGACGCCGTCTCGATGCAGAGGCTTTACGTGATACGATGATGTGGGTAGGTGGCTCACTCAATTTGGGGCGTCCAGGGCAACACCCTTTTCCGCCTGCTGAAAGTTGGGGCTATACGCAGCACGCCCCATTTCAAGAAATCTATCCCTCTCCTCATCGCAGCGTTTACCTTCTCACGCAGAGGTTTCAGCGGCATCCCTACTTGGGACTGTTCGATCAACCAGACACCAATACGACTACGGCAAGACGTACTAGTGCAACGGTCCCTTTGCAATCGCTCTTTCTCATGAACAATCCATGGGTGCAAAGTCAGGCCCAATCCTTGGCCGGGCGGATTCTGGAACATCAAGGAGCAGTGGAAGATCGCATCGTGCACGCCATTCAACTTGTCTACGGCCGAAGTCCGGGTGAACAAGAAGCAGCATTGTGGAGGTCTTATCTTGAGAAAGTAGAAGCCGAACTTGCCAACCAAAATGTTCCGGATCCCGACCGAGAAACCGAAACTTGGACAAGTTTGTCGAAAGTATTGCTTACATCCAACGAATTTCTTTATGTAGACTAAGATCCTTGAAGAGCCCCCTCCCCCCTCCCCCGTAGACGAGAGGGGGGGCGCCATTACTACTGGGAAAGATAGATTTTATCGAGTATGAACGCCAAGTCATTTCTTGATCGACGACAGTTTCTGCAAGCCACGATCGGAGGGTGTGGTTTCTGTGCTGGTGGTCTACACAGTCAACTTAAGCTTGCTGCAGCGCAGACCCAAAGCGGTGTTTACGCCCCGCAACGACTGCATCACCCGGCTCGAGCGAAGCAACTTATTATAGTCTTCCTGACCGGAGGGTTTTCTCACGTCGAAACTTTTGATTACAAACCGCAGCTCAACGCGGATCATGGCAAGACAGCCATGTACCGTGGCAACGCACAGAAAATCATGGGTTCCCAGTTTCGGTTCGATCCCTATGGCCAGTCCGGACTGATGATGAGTGAACTCTTCTCAAATTTAGGGAGTGTGGCGGACGAACTGTGCATGATCCGCACCATGAAAACAGACATCGTAGAGCATTTTCAGGCAACGTTGGCCATGCATACGGGGTCTGCGACCATTCCGATGCCCAGCATCGGAGGATGGTTGAGCTATGGCTTAGGCACGCTGAATAAGAATTTACCTGCCTATACTGTTTTCTGTGAACTCTTGCCATATGCCGGTGCACAGAATTGGGATAGCCTTTTCTTACCGCCCATCCACCAAGGAGTGCATCTTCTTCCTGGCGATGACCCGATTCCTAACCTGAATCCTTTAGCCCGGTCCACGACACTGGCTGAATTGCAGCAGAAAATGTTGCATGACGTGAACCAAATGCATTGGAAGCAGCGACAACATGATGCCCAACTCATCGCACGTGACCAAACCAACCAGGTAGCCCGGGGTATGATGCGGGTGGCTCCTGAAGTGTTGAATGCAAATCAAGAAACAGCCAGCACTTTGCAGATGTACGGAGTGGAAGCTGGAGATACCAGGTCCTTTGCCTGGCAATGTCTGGCGGCACGCAGACTTGTCGAACGGGGTGTGCGTGTTGTGGAAATCATTGAATCAGGTTCCCATAGCAATTGGGATTCGCATGCGAATATGCAAGAACATGTGCCTAAGGCCGAGCGCGTAGACAAACCGTTGGCCGCTTTGATCAGGGACTTGAAACAACGAGGGATGCTCGACGAAACGTTGATTGCAATTTGTACGGAATTTGGCCGTACTCCCGTCACTTTCAATTCCACGGGCCGAGAGCACCATGCCGATGCGTTTTCTTGCTTGCTGGCCGGTGGTGGCATTCAAGGAGGCATTACCTACGGTGAAACGGATCCCTACGGTATTTCGACTGTCGACAAACCCTGCCATGTTCACGACTACCACGCGACAATCTTGCACCTCATGGGAATCGACCATGAACGGTTGACTTATCGTTATGCGGGACGCGACTTCCGTCTGACGGACGTCCATGGGAATGTCATGAAAGAAATTATTATCTAGAAATCTATCAATTCACCATCCGCAATCGTTGAAAGTCGCTGCAAGGTCACGTCTTGGACCGATTGATCGATACTTTGAACGTGTCCGTCCAAAAATGCGAATAATGTAATCTGGCTATGGTGGCTGCCAAACTTTCCGTTGTTGGCGTCATAGAAGTCGGTAGCCAGGCCGTTTTCGGTGCCCCCAAAAATTGTTTCCGGTGTATCCGCTGAGAAAAATGCTGTGTCGCCCTGCACCCGATGTTCCAGTCCTGTTGTAGTGTTGTCAGGAGCCGGAGGAATGTGACGCTCGCCCACAGCAAATGTTTGCGATAATCCGTCCGTTACCTGTCGATCCTTAACACGTGAGAGCGTAAATATCGGTCCTATAAAACGACCGGGATTATCCTCGTCGACAGGAGTTTCGGGGACCGTTCCCATATGATAACTGAGTCCTGCATTTGAGGCATAATCACCGCCGGCTGCCACAGCTGGGACTTTGGTTGGTGCGTCATTGTCGTCAAAATTACGATTGGCAACTGGCGATCTGCGTGAGGGACAAAAGAAGGTAGCCACAGGGGTGCGCATTGCTGTTGCATTTTCTGGGGCATCAACCCGCTCTGTTTCGGCAAACGCTTCATGCAGGGCAGTCTGCTCCATGTGAGGAAGCAAACGGAAAGCCCATGAAACGCCATACTGTGTTCTACTTCGACGCCCAGACGGATAATGCCCATGGACATCATGGTAGCACTGCACAGCAAGTCCAATTTGCTTGAGATTATTCAAACAATGGCTGCGGCGCGCCGCCTCTCGAGCAGACTGGACGGCAGGCAAGAGTAGCGCAATGAGCGTGCCAATAATGGCAATCACCACCAGCAATTCCACTAAAGTGAATGCCGCAGGGGAAATTCGACGACGACCAGCCAT
>PATG01000120.1 GCA_002713555.1 Planctomycetaceae bacterium | reverse complement strand
TCCGTCCGCGACGTTTCTTTTGACCGACCACAACCATTTTCCAAAACTGCATGACTTCTCCTTTTGTTTCTTCATCACGGAAGTAGGGTTGAGTTTGCAAAAATTTGTTTCCTCCTTGCTTGAAGTCAAACGATTCTTGATGCATTTGAATTGCCCTGTTTGCCAGTTCATCCTTCCAAACTTGTGCTGTTTGAATGATTACTGACGAGAGTTCACCGTCGGTGTGGCGTTGAGCAAGTTCACGAACACTCCTCGCACGATCGATCACGCGTCGCAGGTATTCCTCTTGAGCCAAGATGATTGTGTCATTTTCATTCGATGTGGATTCCATGTCGATGACCGTGTTTGCAAGCATAGTGGATTCACCTAATGTCTCCCACATCTCTTCAGCGATATGTGGTGTTGCTGGATACAACATTGGAACCCACGTCCGCAGATATGCTTGCGCAGCCTCATGGCTTACCCCACCTCTTCGTTGTGCCCATTGCCAATCTGAAACCATCTCAAAATGACTAATCATTACGCCATCACGAAGCCCGATATTCGACATTTGGTCATTCCAGTCACTGTAGGACTTTCGTGCCCGTGCCAACAACCAATCATCCATCAATCCACTGGCTGAGTCATTTTCGATTCCTTGGATCAAGGCAGTATGAATGGCTCTCATTTGTCGGTAATTCGATTCGATTGCAGAATCAGACCAATCCATTCCCGCCTCTGGGTTCGCGCCAAAGAGAATGAACAGGCGAACTGTATCGGCACCGTACTTTTCTATCATCAATTCAGGACTGACTGTGTTGCCTAGACTTTTACTCATCTTCGCCGATCTAAATGTCAATGCATCTCCACAAGTTGGACATGGGGTATCTTTGAGGTCGACATGTAACTCGACATTACAGGATGCGCAGTATGGTGTAGGCGCGTTGACCATCCCTTGACAAACCAATCGAGAGAAGGGCTCAGACACATCATTTAGGCCCGCATCTCTCAATGCCTTGGTGAAGAATCGTGCATACAACAAATGCATGACAGCGTGCTCAATTCCACCGATATACAGATCGACACCACCGTCCATCCAATAATCAGCATTGATTTTGTCAAATGGTACTTCCGAATTCATTGCATCAGTGAATCGCAAAAAGTACCATGATGAATCATAGAAGGTATCCATGGTGTCAGTTTCTCGCTTGGCCTCAATTCCACAAAGCGGACAAATGGTATTGACGAATCCAGAATGCGAGGCCAACGGATTCCCAGATTGTCCCTCTGTGAAGACAACATCGAGAGGGAGCTCGACAGGCAAATCTTCAGCAGGCACGGGAACAACACCACAGTCTTCACAATGGATGAATGGAATCGGTGTACCCCAGAATCGTTGTCGACTTAACAACCAATCTTTGAGCCGGTACTGAACAGTACCTTTGCCCGCACCTTCTTGTTCAAGAGTCTGAATCACAGCTTGCTTGGCATCATCACCGTACAACCCGTCAAAGTTCTCTCGTCCTGAGTTGACCATCCACCCTAGCCCTTCAAAGGCCCTTCCAGTCTGCTTCGGCTCCTTCCCCTCTTCTTCAGACAAGACCTGGCGGATTTGGATATCGTATTTTTTCGCAAAATCAAAGTCACGCTGATCGTGACCAGGGACGGCCATTACCGCACCAGTTCCGTAGGACGCGACGACGAAATTTCCCGCATAAATCGGAACCTGTTCTCCGGTCAATGGATTGGTAGCATAGCGTCCGAGGAAGACGCCTTTTTTGTCACGGAGCATGTTGATGCGGTCGAATTCAGAGATTCGGGCGCATTCATCCGCTAACTCGCGATAGTCTGCTTCATATTCAGTTCCAGATACCAAGGATTCACACAGCGGATGTTCGGGTGCAAGTGTCACGAAGGTCACACCAAAGATGGTATCAGGTCTTGTCGTGAAGGCTTGAATGACATCGTTTTCACCAACGATAGGAAAATCGATGTCAACACCATGAGAGCGACCAATCCAATTTCGCTGCATGGCCTTTACGTTCTCTGGGAACTCAATATTCTCAAGATCATCGAGCAATTCATCCGCATAAGTGGTCATTTTCAGGAACCACTGTGCCATGTCTTTCTGTCGAACTTCTTCAGCACAGCGCCAGCATCGATTGTTCTTGACCTGTTCATTCGCCAGTACAGTACCACACGGCTCGCACCAATTGACAGGTGCAGTCCGCCTCTCCACTAGACCCATTTCGTAGAACTTGAGGAAAATCCACTGATTCCATTTGTAATAGGTTGCATCACTAGTCGCCAGTTCTCTTCTCCAATCATAGGAAAATCCCATTCTCTTCAAATCGCTGCGAATACTTTCGATGTTCGACCATGTTACATCGTGTGGGTGTCCACCGATTTTCTTTGCCGCATTTTCTGCAGGCATTCCAAACGAGTCATACCCCATCGGATACAGAACGTTGAATCCAGCCAATCGCCGAAATCTAGCCATGCTATCTCCAATACTGTAATTCCTCACATGACCCATGTGCATTTTTCCGCTGGGGTATGGGAACATCTCCAAGCAGTAGAACTTCGGTTTGCTCTGATCGACATCACTCTCAAACACTGCTGCATTGTTCCATGCATCTTGCCACTTGGCTTCGATTGCAGCGGGGTTGTAGTCCATGCAAGTGTCCCTCATGCGCGTACGTGCACCTACGGTGCACGCTTCGCCAATTCAGGGGTATTCTTGAATGAACCGCAACAGTCCACCTCATTCAGTGGAAATGTCGTATTCATTACTGTTAACCAAAAAGATGGCCTCACGGGTCAATTGGTATCGATAACGCATACCGACCTTCTCTCGCTCAACAAGGCCGAATTTTTCCAGAGTACGCAGGTGGTGGCTAATCAGTTGTTGACTAGCCTCCAAACGGACAGCGAGTTCCTTTTGGCTTAGGTTGACGATGTCATTCTCTGTTGCATCTAGGAGCCGTAGAATCTTACCCTGAAGGCTATTTGGATCAGGTGTCAATAATGGAATCGGCAATTCATCCTCATCAAGGTTCGGCTGAATGCTTGATGGATAGAATCGGACAAGACGACCATCTTTTCTTCGCCAAATACGTTCTTCACTTTCAAGGTGCTTGAGGTGATGTGTTAGTTGCCCATTACTCATACTCAGGGCACCGAGTAAAGCGCGGAAGTGAACTCCAGGGTTGGCAGTCAAATAACCCATGATTCGACCACGCTGATATTCACCATCGTGTTCGCCATTTTTCCGAACCATGCCAATCAAGCCAATACCAACTTGCAGTGCTGAAATTCGAATCCATTCGGTATTGCCCAAGTATAGCAAACCTACGATTGATAGCGAAGTCGTCGCAACAACGGAAACCGTAGCAGGTGCCAATTCTACGATTTGATCGATTGGAGTGTTTTCAGGTGTTGCTGGTTCGATAGGCTTGTTGATTTGAGGTGCTGTTTCAGTTTCATCCAGTGTCTCTAGAATGACAATCCCGGACCAGGTTGAGCAAGCGCTTGCCGCTTTGCTTGTTTCGACAACATAACTCCCTCTTAGTCCCGGTTGTGGAGTCCAGCCACCATCTTGCATGTGTGCAACAAAACTATGCTCAGTGCCGATAGAATCTGTGAGCAGCCAGCAACCCTGTGTAGAAGTGGTAACATAATTCCAACCTCCCTCAACAATGAGCGGCTCAACGAGTTCTTGGGTAGTGACAGCCACCTCTTCAGTATCCTCTTGCTCAAGTTCTTCCTCAACGATTTCTTGCAAGAATACGCCATCATATGTGTGTGCCAATTGAGTTCTAAAAGTTGGGAGTGAGGTCGTCTCAATTGAAATTTGCCAATTACCATGTGCAAGTTCTTCACCATTGACTGTGAAGGGTACCATCAAGGAAGGCCAGGTGTAACTTTGTAGTGAATTGATGGTAGAACGTTGACCCGCTAAGCCTTCACAACCCTCGTACCAAATCCTCTCAGATTCTTCTCCGACCAAGGCGAGTTCGAGTTGCAAGGCGCAATCTGTGGGCCAATAAAATTCAAATTCTTCAGCGCCAGTATTTGCGATGGTCACCTCAAAGGCAATTCTTTCATTGAGATCATCTGCATTCAACACCACCAGATTATCAATTCTCAATTGGAGTGGTGATCTATCTTGTTGGTCCAAACCACAAGCGGGATCCGCACCGCTATTTTCATGCATGAACGATTGTGCAGCTACGATGTCGTGATCTGGCTGAGTAACTACCAATAGGTGCATTCCATCGCCAATTTCACATCCATTAGAACCAATGTAATCCCATTGATCAGACATCACAGTATAGGTTGTTAATGGTGCAATTTTCTGCTCGACTCCCGTGTCAGGACAAAATCGAACATCGCGGGAGTCGTGGACGATTTCACCATTCGGTGCAATGACATGGACTTCCGTGATACAAGCATCTTCGAATACCAACTTCGCCGGCACTTCGGCCGTATTGTCAAGGGTGAAGTGCCATTCGAGGGTTTCCTCATTGTCGATAGTGACACTTGGGATTAATTGAGACATATCGTCGGTGGGAGTGTGCATGTATGACGTTTCAATCTGTGTACCTGAATCCACAACTCCAGATAGTGAAATCGGGACCAGTACCTCACCATCTTCTGTACCCACAAAGTCCCATGATAGCCAACCAAGAGCCAACTTCTCACCAGGTCCGATTTCACCAGAACCACAATTCAAATCTGTCAGGACAGTGGTTTGGACACGGCATTTTGAATCAAAAGGTAGTGCAATGGTATCTGAGCCGAGATTGCTCAATGACAGATAAATCATGGCTGGCATAGATGTGGTGTGACCATTTTGCTCACCCAAAGTCTCTGCGAGTACAGCATCCAATTTCAGATTCTCCGGCATCTCTACGTTGCGTTGGAGCACAAGCGAATCAACGATTTCTAAGTTGACATCTTTTTGAGAGAATGCGAAATCTAATTCCCCGCTGGGTGCATTACCCCAATCCCAGACCCAAGTCGACAAGATCCGCTCTTGGCCTGGTTGGATGGACATTGCACGACTTTGCTCTGGACAGATTCTCTGTTCATCGAGATTCATTAGCCATGCATCACCAGAAATAATCAAATCGAACGGGCAGGCGGGATTGTAAACCAATTCACGGGCCTGGTTGGCATGGTTTTTGATACGAATAGTGACCTCTAAGTCAGAAGTATCTGAATAATACAAATCATTGTCGGGCGCGGCAAAATCGATTCGTAATTCAAGATCAGATTCTGAGGTATCTGCACTGGCCAACGGAGCGAGAACCATTACGAGAAGCAACCCAACCAGAGGGGCCGACTTGAAATTCACCTCGCCTATCACCTGTCCGCCTCAGTTCTGCAGCCCCCTTCTCCCGTTTGAATCCATTGGCACCCCCTTAGGGGGGCCAATGAGCAGCCGAACCATTGATTCACTTTGTCCCAATCGGAGTCCATGGGCCTGAAGGAAGGTGAATTTCACAAATCTATAATCGACCCCAAAGTCGAGATTTGGGTGACGCAAATGGGTTCATGGGCCAACATGAATACTGCCTTTATCGATCGAGAAAACCAAGTCGTCGTTATCGTGGATCCGTTCGATGGAGGAGCATGGATTGAAGCCTTACGAACTGAAAATCTTGTACCAACCCATATCCTTCTCACACATACTCATCGAGATCACACGCCAGGTGTCAAGGCTATCCGAAACGCCTACCCTGATATCGAGATTTGGGGCCATGAGGAATCGGTATCTCCAAGCCTATTTGGGAGAATTATTTTTCGAAGAACTGATTTTACACATGTTTGGAATCATGCGCCTAATGAAATTACAGAATGGAAATGTGGTTCAATCGTGCTTTCAGTGATCCATTCACCCGGTCATGCACCTGGCCATGTCACCTTTCATGGACATGGAGTATATGTCGCTGGAGATTTGTTGTTCACGATGCGTTCAGGACGGGTTGATTTGCCAGGTTCAGACCCCACGGCTCAATGGCGAAGCCTTGCCTTTGCGAAATCAGTCTTGCAAAATCTGCCTAACGATTGGCGACTCATCCCCGGGCACCGATACGATTGGATTGATGGGAGTACACCTGATTGGGTTACCATTGAACAGGCACTTGCACATAATTTGTCTCTCAACGCACCGGACATTGAATCGTTTGACGCTCTCAAATTCAATCGATTTGATGATGACTTGGCAGCTTAACCCAACAAATCTCCAAAGTCGGGTAGCGAATTCTGTTCAGCTTCTTGCTGCTCCATGTGAACTTGCCATTCAGCCTTCTCAACGTAGCCGAGTTCCTTCGCCTTGTCGATTTGTCCCGTCGCTAAGTAATGATCAATCCATTTTTGTCTGCGCTCTTGCTCTTCGTTGTTGAATACCATTTCTTGGGCCTGCAATTCACGAATTTCCGACAATCGTTTTCGAGCCCCCATCTGTTTTGCGACTAAGGCCACGAAGATTAGTGCTAACATCAGAGAAATTGCACCACCCATAATGTACAGCAAGATGGATGAACTTTCATCATCTTCTGCCTGTGAACCTTCAGATTCGGGGTCGGTTACAACACAGCGCACACCAATCAAATGGATATCAGGGTCATATGGGCAAGCATCAGCAGTATCCGACCAACCGTCCGAGTCACTGTCTAAGCAACCGAACTTATCTTCATACGAGAATCCTTGAACACTCTTGCAAAGGTCTGGTTGGAATGCCAAGCCTGTGCTGTTGTCGCCATAACCATCACGATCAGCATCTTTGTTCTGCGTAAATCGAAGTGGGAATGCGTCAGAGTTTCTTGCATTCTCAACTAATTCTCCAGGCCAACATTCGAGTCTTACTGTGGAATTGTCCTTGTAATTGTCACCGTATCCATCCCCATCCAAATCACTCCATTGTGTAGGTTCATCTGGGAAGGCATCACCATTTTGAACACGTGTTTGAATTAGACCAGGGTCGACATCACATGACCATCGGTAGGTTTCATCATCGAGGGTTTCACCAGTCACATTGGTGTATGTGTAATTGTCACCATACCCATCTCCATCCGAATCCACCCATTGGGTTTCGTCCATAGGAAAAACATCGATTGAATCTGCCCATCCGTCGCCATCCGAATCCGTGCACCCATACACATTTCCTTCTGTTGAGGTCCCGGGCCAATCTGGGCAGTCATCACCATCTACAGTAAACTGGCTGTCACCAAATCCATCGCCATCAGTATCCGTGTCTTGGAAGGGGTCGTCAGGAAAAGCATCCTGAGGGTCAGGGGTCCCGTCTTGATCACTGTCAGGGCACCCTCTAGCCTCATCTGTATTCGTTGTACCATACATCATCGGACAGACGTCATACATGTTCCCCTCGGGATTGTCTCCATAGCCATCACCGTCCTCGTCTCTCCATTGAGTTGGATCATCGGGGAACCAATCTCCATTCTCACCACTTGGGTTGTCACCGTATCCGTCACCGTCTCGGTCACCACATTGGGCGCTGTCCATTGGGAATAAATCTGGGTTGTTGCCATTCGGATTGTCTCCACATGAAGACTCAACATTGTTACGATCAAACCCATCGCCATCTGAGTCTGCCCATTGTGTAGAGTCATTCGGGAAGGCTTCACCAGCATTGGCATAACCATCCCCATCATTGTCCGCACAACCGTACCATGGTTTGTCATCGTAGGTTTGAGATGACTCATTCCATTCGATGGCCTTCAGACTAGAGCCAGCCTCCCCTGGACATTCATCTCCCATGTTGCCCGATTTGTTATCTCCAAATCCATCTCCATCTGAATCATGCCATTGTGTCGGGTCGTTGATGAATGCATCTGCATCACCAAGGGGACTTGCAAGTCCCTCCCCTTCACCAGCATTGCCGGGATCAGACCAGCCATCTCCATCAGAATCGGGACAACCAATACGGTCCCAAACAGAATTGCCCCATGCTAGTGGACAACCATCCCAAGCAGAATTTTGACTGAACGGTTCATCACCATACCAATCACCATCGGTATCGTTCCATTGTTCGGGATTGAGTGGGAATGTGTCGACATCTGCCAACTGAATCGGTGTCATCGAAAGCCATTGACCCGGCCATTCAGAAGGACGGACATTTGTCCAGGTAGCATTGCCGTAATTGTCACCATAACCGTCTAAATCTGAATCAGCCCATTGGGTGGGATTCTCATCAAAGTGATCTACACTACCGTATGGGTTTGGTTCACGAGGGTCATTGATATTGGAAGGATAACCATCTCCATCATTGTCTGCCCATTGATAGGGGTCGTTATCGAATGCATCTCCATCATCAGAGTACCCATCCCCATCTGCATCCGGACAACCAAACACGTCCATGTATGATGTACCAAATTCGTTTGGACAGGCATCAGGTTCGGTTGCAGGGGCAGCGTTGTCTCCGTAATTGTCTCCGTCCGTATCGTTCCACTGGGTCCCATCTTCGGGAAATGCATCGTCCGGATTCAGGTAGCCATCTCCATCGATATCTGGATCGACCATCCAATGGTATACACCCTCATCGTTACGTCCGTGGGCTGAGATGAGGTAGTTTCCATCAGGATGCCAATCCAAGCCATTGATTGTACCACAGTTGTTGCCACCACCACCACTTGAGCATCCCCCCGGACGTGGTGCAGAGAGCGTATCGACTTGCATGCCCGTGCTAGAATAGAAGATGTTGATACTGGCCCCATCTGCCTGATAATAGGAGTGTGAGAACGCCACTTGTGAAGAGTCTGGAGACCACGCGATATCTAAACAAGAAGTGGATGTTGTGTAAGACCACATTTGAGCTCCAGTCATGGCGTTGTAGACACGAGCTCGTGCATTGCTACCCCCCCAGCCCGAACATCCAGCAATCATATTGCCATCAGGTGAATAAGAAACCGCGTTCAGGTAACTGAAAGCATTCGAAATTGTTCGATTCAAGTTCCAAGGGTCAACATCGTAGATGTAGAGTGCTTCGTATCCACCCACAACCAATCGGTTTCCATCCGGGCTCCAGTCAACAGAGTAGTAGTAAACCGTACTACCAGGATTCAGAGTCTCTAGTAATTGACCCGTCATGGCGTTGAAGATTTCGATTTGCCCATCACCATTGTTACCATCTCGGTATCCAGTGACAGCAATCATGGTCCCATCTGGACTATACTTGAGTTCCCCAGCAGTTTCACCATTTGCTTCAAACTCGTCATACATTGAACCATTACTGGAATAGTAAATTTTCACATCGTTGTCACTGGTAAGAATTGCGACGTATTGCCCATCAGGTGACCAATCGAGATCTACCGAATTCCCGCCACTTTGAATTGTTCTGAGGTTGCTTCGTGATGCAGTGTCCCAAATTCTGAGATATGTATTTCCACTACACCCACCAGTATATTCAATCGTAGCATATTGAGTAGCATCATCATTGAATCGGACCATAGAATATTCATCACTGGATGATTGGTACTGGTCTTGCTGATATCCGCCATTCGACATCACCCATGGGTCATTGAAATCGCTGGTTCCATCACCATCTCGATCAGGACAACCGGTTCGATCAAGTGTACTGTTGCCTGCTGCTACGGGGCAATCATCTACTGAATCGTCAGTTCCATCGCCGTCGGTATCATCAGCCATGGCACTGGATACGAATAGTGTTCCAGTCACCATCAAGAAAGCAAGCAAGAGGGCCCGCAGGGAGGCCATGTTCGAAACCACACCTCGTGACACCATGTACCGCGCTACATTCCTCACAATAAGGTCTTCCGGTTTTCTTGCATCACGCGCGAGCGCGCGCACGAGGGCCCTTTTTGGGGTGAAGTTCAACATCAGGGAGGCCTAGGGAGGCCTAATGCCGAGCAACGACCTCCGGGTTCACATCGCGGTCGAAGATCGCTTGATGCTGCACTTGCTTGAGCAAGATGAACAAGCTGATCATTACATGGTAAGCGCCGCAGTCACGCGTCCAGGGATTGCAGAAGCTTGTGCAATGCACCCTCCCAATGTTAGCCGTTCCATGCGAACGATGTTGCGAAATCAATGGGTTAGCGAGCACACACGAACAGTCCGAGGCGAAAGCCGGCGTCAGAAAACTTGGCAGCTCACGGATCTGGGGCGGGCTGAGGCCAAATCCCGAAGCAAAATTTTGGGCCAAACACAAGTTCTGATTCGAGATGAAGACGGCCAATTACTCGAGGTTGCTGCGGCACAAGCGAGCAAAAGACTGGCTGCAGATTTGACACTCCTGCAAGTACTCATGCATGCTCAGCATGAGGGTGTATTGACCTTCGGAGACATACGATTTGGAATGATTCAGCAACGAGATGAAGAGGGAAAGCCCGCACCCGGTCGCCTGACTCTTGGAGCAGGCGCCCACGCCACTTACCACACCGGTCCGCCTGAAACACGCGATGTACATGGCCGCTCTACAGAATTGTCCACACTCAATGATTGGATTGATTCACAGCAATCCTGCATGCTAATTCATGGAATCGCAGGGATTGGAAAATCCACTCTAGCCGCTCATTGGATGAAACAAAGAATGGGCGAGGATGAGCAATTGTCGATTTGCTGGTATCCCTGTCAACCTTGGGATACATCCCTAGGGCTGGCAACTTCTTTGCTCCACAGGGTCGGGATTGACGCGGCTCACGACCCCGTTCAATTGATGGAAACACTGCCATTGACTCCAGGTGCTAAACTCGATATCGATGCCTATCGCAGACTATTGCTTTCGTATCTGACGGACCCCACCGTTTTGCGAGAGCGATTTTCCGAGGATGGTGAACAAGGACCTCCTCCATATTTCCTTCTGGTTTTGGACGACGTTCACCATATCTCTGAAGAGGCGAGTGATTTGCTAGGCGCACTGTTGCAAGTTGCCGACGCTTCTCCGCTGAAACTTCTCTTAATCAGTCGAACTACATTGACATTCTATGACCGTCGAGATGTACACACGCGTGAACGAGTGAGTGAGATGGGCTTGTCTGGATTATCGATTGAAGATCTCGATGATTGGATTGCAGAACTCAAAGCGGGCGATTTACCCTCAGCTCCCGTCATTCACAAAGTCACAGGTGGCCATCCCCTGGCCATCGAATTGATGGAAATGTATGGTGAAGTCACGCACGGGGATTGGTTGAGATTCTTAGATGAAGAAATTCTAGACGTTCTTCCCGAAGATGAGCGAGAATTGTTGGCGACATTGGCAGTTTCTGAATTGCCTGTCCCATGGGAGATTTTGGCTGAAGCATGTGACCATGATGGGAACCCACCCTCCGCTTTGGTCGAACGTGGATTGTTGCTTGAATTAAACGAGGGAATGTGGTTGCATGAAGCTCTACGAGAGCGATTGCTGAGGGAAGTAGGGACTCCTCAAGAACAACGTAAAGAAAAATTAGACAATGCTCGTAATCGATAGGCTAAACATGCGCTCGCTTAGATTTAGTCTATAATGCAGGAGAAAATTTAATCATCACAAGGCGAAAGTAGACATTATGGCCGCCTCATTTCTCCAATACATACTGCGTGATATGGAAAACCAAATGATTCGCAAATTTCGTAATTATATTATAGGTATGATCCCAAAACCGGTTCGAAAAATCGTTGGTTTGAATCTGCTAATTATCG
>PATG01000119.1 GCA_002713555.1 Planctomycetaceae bacterium | reverse complement strand
TGCATGAATGCTCCCACACAAGTATCCAGTACTGCCATCTGCGCCGCATAGGCAATGCGATGCGCATAAATTTCGTCTGGATCATCAAGATCCCGCAACTCGCCAGGCGCATTGACAAATTCAAGTGGGTCAGGATCCGCTTCGTCCAGCAGAGATTGGCGGAGTGCAATGGGGGCATCCCAGGGCCCCATGAGCCCGCTCGTGTGGAACCAAAGCATGCTCGATTCATCTTGTTCAACAAGATTTCGCCATTCTTCAAGATGCAACACAACTTCATAAAACAGCTGTGCCATGCCTGCGTCCTCGATGGTTTCTGCCGACTGGCTGGCAACTGTTTCTAAAAGCAATGTTTTGTCAAAGGGAAGGGCAATGCTTTGCGAAGTAAGCCACGTGTCGTCTGAAATCAACCACTGCTGCACACCAACGTCTGCAAGTTGTTGGATAAGATGATCTTTTACTTGTGCTTGCCTCAAGGCATGCTGCCCTTGCCACACACTGCGATAAAAACCATCCAGCAATGGAGAATCGGCCCACAGCCAGTCGACCACCAAAGAACGACTAGCCATCGCATCCAACTGGGGTGTCGGAAAACTAGTATTGCCGTAGGTGCCTAGTGCCGAAGCGCGCAGACCATCAACTACCAGGCAAATTACGTGACGCTTTTTCATAAGCACCACTATAACGGAGTGCGAGAAAGAAGAACATCGGCTGCCCACCCCGGCAGCGATTTTTGCAACAAACGTAAGCCAGACACAGGGATCCATCCGCCAGACCTTAAGCAGCTCACGTATTTGCCGCATCCATTATCCTACCGAACAAGGACAACCTATCCAGAAAGGTTTACCTGAGATATTCAAGTAGCCTGAGGATTTTGTCGACCCGCAAGTGATCGCATATTGTCTCAAGCGGACAATTTCGAAGGACTTGCTTTCTTCAATGCCAAGGAGTGGAGTCCAACGGTTACCCCCGTGGTGTGAATCCTGGCAGCCTTACGACCTGAAAAGAACCATGAATTATTTTTGGAGGGTGCTCAACAGATTTTGAAACAAGTACCCGAAACGCGATTTCTCATAATTGGTGATGGACCCAGTCACCTAAAACTAGAAACGCTGACTCAGGACCTGGGAATTGCTCCTGCAATCCATTTCCTAGGCTCTCGCTCGGATATTCCCGAAATACTCCAATCGCTTGATGTCCTGACACTTACTTCGTACAACGAGGCCAGCCCTGTGTCGATCTTAGAAGCACTTAGCTGCAGCGTACCCGTTATATCGGCTGAAGTGGGTTCGGTGCCCGAGACGATTGCACATGGCAAAACGGGCCTGCTGTTTGCGCCCGGAGATACCAGGAGCTACGCTGACGGAGTTCTGGAATTGCTCGAAAATGCCGAAATCTGTGCCCAATTTGGCCATCAGGACCGTGAGGCAGTGATCGAACAAAGGTCGCTCAAATCAATGATTGCCGGGTACAAATCTCTTCTGTAAAGAATCCACACCTCAAAAAAACGCCTCTCCCTCAGCCAGAGTCCAGCCTAGCCGGTCGGCCTACCCTTGTCTTCCGCAGCCGATTCGGAGGAATATGTGAATTCAGCGGACTTGGGCAAAAGCGGATTATCCCGGACTACTAAATCTACCCAAACATGGATAATATAGAGAATGCCTAGAACCGGTTCTAGATAGCCCTACTTGCGCCATCTCTGGAATGCATGATCACTGAGACCCTACTCACCTGGACTGCGCGCTTTATCAGTGGGGTCAGTGTGCGCTGGGTCGATTGCCAACCCGATACGTGCCAGCGGGTCTACTTTGCGAACCACACCAGTCATCTGGATGTTGTGCTGGTGTGGTCAGCACTACCCACCGAAGTGCGCCGTTTGACGCGCCCCATAGCGGCCAAAGACTATTGGGAAAATGGGTTTGTACGCAGACACCTCCACCGTGTATTCAATGCCCTGTTGATTGATCGCAAAGAGATCAAGGTCCATCAAAGTCCTGTCGATCTGATGCTTCGCGAAATACGCGACACGCATTCGCTCATCCTGTTTCCGGAAGGAGGGCGCAGCCCCGGAGAAGGAATTGGAGAATTTAAGAGTGGACTGTATTATCTCAGCAAAAAATGTCCCGAGCTTGAATTGATACCTGTGCATATCAACAACATGAATCGCATTTTACCACGAGGAGAGTTTTTGCCAGTGCCACTACTTTCTTCACTCACATTTGGTCCGCCGATTTGGTTGGAGGCGGGAGAGCCAAAAACTGAATTCCTGGCCCGTGCCCGAGAAGCTGTGGTCAATCTTAGAAACCAATAATAGGGCTACAAACGACTGGGTCCCCCTCACTTGCCCATCCTGAAACCACTTCAAAACTTTATTTTTTACGAAAAAAAAATACGCCCGAGGAATAGAATTAGATATCTTAGGTGAGTTCGCTCGCTTGGACGCCTTCACGGATTTTCAAACAAGCATGGTCAAGGTTTCTCGCTAGTTTTTTTACAAGCACCAATCACATACGCAATGATCAAAGACTGGGCATTACTGAGTACTGTGTTGGGTTTATTGGCCGCAGCTACCTTTGCAGGTCAATGGCTTCGTCGACAGGACAGCCTGGGACTGGACCAGCGAACGGTAAAAGCTTTCAACAGCCGTGTGCAAGCCTGGTGGTTTTTTAGTGTCGTGCTAGGACTGGCTTTCTTTCAACCAAAACTGACGGTCGTGTTGTTTGGCTTCTTGTCTTTCTGGGCCCTGCGTGAATTCATCACACTAACTCCAACACGTGCCGGCGACCACCGAGCACTCTTCTGGGTCTTTTTCTTCTTCACACCCATGCAGTTTGTGCTGGTGGCATACAATTTCTATTCATTTTACAGCATCCTCATACCGGTCTATGCTTTCCTTTTCATTGCAGCTCGCGTAGCCATTTCGGGAGATCATCACCGCTTCCTGGAACGCGTGGCCAAAATTCAATTTGGACTGCTTATCTGTGTCTATTGCTTAAGTTTTGCGCCCGCTCTGCTTTTTATTGATTGCGAGCACACGGACGGTACGTATGGAAATGCACGACTACTTTTTTACTTCATCACCATGGTGCTCTTTGCAGAGCTTCTCCAGTTTATTGGCAGTCGCCTCTTCGGCAAGCACGTCATTGTTCCGGCAGTGGATGACTCGCGCACGTGGGAAGGAGTTTTGGTAGGGGCAACGACCACAGCTGTTCTTGGATTGACGCTCTATTGGGCGACGCCGTTTACCGCATGGTGGCAAGCAGGAGCCATGTCCTTTTTAATTGCCATTATGGCCTCAGCGGGTGCTCTCACAATGGCTGCTATCAAACGCGACCGTGGGGAAGACGCCTCCGGCACACTCATCGAAGGACACGGTGGGGTACTCAACCGTATCGATGCCGTATGTTTTGCGGCACCCGTGTTCTATCACGTTACCAGCTATTTCTTTGCATCTTGAATTGCACCCAAAAACATCTTCTCCACGCCTTTTACCTGGAGAACGATCCAGTTGCTATCAACTTGCACCTCTGGTATTTCGAGTTCGGCAACCTTTCCCAGTGTTCCTCCATCAGGAATGACGATGCCTCCACCATCAAGAATAGGCGCAAAGAATGCACTCAGTCTGCTGTGAAAAAATGCCTGAGCCTGGTCGTCCAATTCACTCTGCAACTCTAATTCTCCATCACGCTCAAGCCGGTATTCGCCGAATTCGTTATGTGTCAGCTCGTAGGCCACCTTGGCTGAAACGGGAGACATGCGTGTGATTCCATCCAGCCTGGTTCCTTGCAAATTGAGCGTAAAATGAAAGCGGTTGGCAGAGGGTATTTGCAGGATAAGGGGTCTCTGCTTGGCAGCTATGACGGCCCATCGTGTCGAACGACTATGCACCATGAGCGAAATTGGCAATTCGGCTTGTATTATTTTGCCGTAGTTCATGAAGTACTCATCCGTAAATGTTTTGCCAGCCATGATTGTCTCAGCCATATTATTGAAGAAGGAGACATGCACACGCGCAACCACACCTCCACCCTCAGCAGCAAGTGGGCAGGGGACGGGAGCACCCCACTGAAAACGCCGCCCACTCAGAACCTCTAGGATAGCGCCCTTCGCTGTGCTCTTGGTACCTAATAGATGTGGCACAGCACCTTCACGAACCACAGGTGCCAAGACATCACCAAAACCATCCAGCGAATTCTTCGTGTTCTTAGATTCTGCGCGTATTTCTCCAATCGCTGTGGACACATTCTCCTGCATTTGCTCTTCCAGCACACTAACCGTCTTGGCACGAGAATTCGACGACATACTTGCTTTTGAAGCAGGTTCATTCGCTCTGCGCTTGGCAATACGTCGTAAAAATTCGCTGCGCCCTGATACGCCTGTCATGCGAGCGCGCACATGAGATTCCACCCTGGTCTCTCCACTTTGTAAGCCTTCCAGGCCTACGTAGATGGGAGTTCTTGCCGTTACTGGCCCCTGGGTAGAAATATTGATTGCGACCGGCCCCGCATCAGCTTTGCAGATTGCCTCGACTTCACCTTGGTAAACCAGGCTCAATTCGGCCATCTCCGCATTGGGAATCATCACGAGTTCGACACTTCCGTTTGTTTTTGCGGTACCACTTAAGTTCAGGAGGCGCGTTCTTTGCAGCAATCCACTTGGTGGAATTCGAGCCGTGTCGACAATGTGAATGGATTGATCGATTTCGCCGGCCAGCATATCAAGCAGGTTTCCAATGAGCGGATGGGTGATCAGAATTTGAGCATTGGCATACGAAGCACGCGCACGCACCTCAGCAACTTCTTGTGGCAATTGGCGTGTCTGTTCAAACCAACCACAAGTGCGACCCAAGGCAGCTGCGTGGGTATCCGAGGGATCGCACTGGAGCAATTGGCATTGTTGGCGAGCCAGAGCAATTTTTTCTTTGAATCGCGCAGGCAAATCCTCTTGTGCATGTGTAAATACTACATCCAGATAGGCATCGACCAACGGACGCAACTTTGCAAAAAATGGTCCCTCCAGTCCAGGGCGATTTGAAAAGAGCCAGCGTCGCACCAAGGCAATTTCGCGAACATTGAGTTTTTCGCTCAGACGCGGGTCCTCGGCATCAACCTCTACCAGGTTTTTTTCAAGCAGATGCCAATGCAGATGCTTTTTCCAATAGGCTGCATCCAAGCCATTCCCCTGCTCAAATGCTTCATTCAGGCGGTCGACTTCTACACGCAATGCCTGCCGGGTATCTATCAGCCAATTCGCAGAAGGCTCCACATAACGATCTTCAGCATTTGCAAAAATCGCAGCCAGATCCTCCCCGTGCGTCGCCCTGGGAGATAGACCCCAAAAGGCCGTTTGTAACAGGAGCAGAGTTAGAATTCGGTGGGGTAACAAGGGGAAAGTCTCGTTTCGAGGGTCATTTGCGAACTACCCTTGAAAATAAGCAGTCCATCTACTGCTATTTTCGTTGTTTTGACCCCCCGATGTGCTGATCAGTCATGGCATTTCTCAGACAGAAACCAACTCGTGTTACGATTGTATTGTTGATGACGGTTGTTACGCTTGGCACTTCCTGGGCCGGCACCCCAGTACTTACCGGCAGATGGGGCGATACGTGGTCACCTGAGCAACTCAATTACAACTACCCCTCCAAAAAGAGCCGGGGCCTGGTTGTGGTCACGTTTTCGACTATTTGTCCTTTGGCCAAACGCCTGATACCAACGCTCAACCAACTGCAACATCAATACGACAAAGACGGCATCCAGTTCATTGCCCTATTCCCCAACAGCATGGACAACCTGTCTGAAATATCTGAGTACGCTGTGGACGCGGATATTCGTTTTCCCATTTTCAAAGACGATCACGAAAACCCATGGTACCAGCAGCTAGGGATGACAACGACTCCCAGTGTTGTCGTGCTTGATACGCGGGCAGGACATACCGAATCTCGAGTGCACTATCGGGGTCAAGTCGACGGCACCTGGTTTGGTGGTGGCATCAATAAACAAAACCATGATTTTCTTGCCGATGCTCTAGAAAGCTTACGACAAGACCTCCCAGCCCCGCTGGAAGAAACGGCACCTTCAGGTTGCAAAATTGCCCACCAACGTTTCTACGACCTGAGTGATTACAAGAACGTCACCTATCACAAAGATATCCGACGGATACTTGAACGCAGCTGTATTGAGTGCCATCGCGAGGGCGAACCTGGCGCCATGCTATTTGCAGCCTTTGACACTTACGAAACAGTCGCTTCCATGAGCCAAGTGATGCTAAGTCGCATTGAAAACCGACTGATGCCTCCATGGCATGCCAGCACGGATTTGGAGCACTTTAAGGATGGGCTCAAAGGTGACATACGGCTCAGTGAGGAGGAGATCCAGCAATTCCGTGCTTGGGTCGATAGGGACTGCCCCGTGGGCGATCCGGCCGATGCTCCCACACCCATGGAACGTCATGCTGTCGATCAATGGCAGATAGGCACGCCCGATCTCGTGTTTCAGATGCCCAAACCGTATAAAGTCCCCACTGATCGCTTTGATCAATACCATTACTATCGCATTCCGGCAAACTTTTCTGAAGATCGCTATGTACGTGCCGTCGAACTACGACCCGGCAATCGCGCAGTCGTGCATCACATGGGCGCTATCATTGGAAGTTCGAGCATGGAGGATTTAACACCCAACCAAATGCTGCTCAAACTCTATGGCCTGACGGGCGAAAAAATCAAAAAACTGGGCGACTACATCCCGGGAGACCCTTTCAATGCGCACGTCTACCCGGATGACTATGCCCTCCGATTGCCGGCAAAACATGATATCTATTTCGAAATGCACTACACCCCCACAGGGCGCGAAGAAGAACCGGACCAATCCCAACTGGGCATAATCTGGGCAAAGAAAAAACCCTTGCACCTACTTGAAACCCAGGTTTTCAATCGCAAAGACATACGCATTCGTCCCCATGACATGCATTATGAAAAAACGTGCTACTACCAATTCAAAACGGACGTGAAAATCCACGCACTCGCTCCGCACATGCACTTCCGGGGCAAAGATTTCACACTCTACAAAGTCCACAATCCGGGCACCCCCGAAGCGGAGCATCAGCTGGTGCTTAAAATCCCTGCCTACGATTTTAACTGGCAACGGACTTACGAATTTCACCAGCCCATTGCCTTGCGAGCAGGAGACGCCCTCTACAGCGTAGCGCACTTTGACAATTCGCACTACAATCCCAACAACCCTGACCCTGAAACTACTGTCCGCTTTGGCTTGCAATCCGAAAAAGAAATGTTCAATCTCAGGACCAAGTTTGAGCGCGTCGACCTGGGATCCTAGCGGGAATGCGGGCAGGATGGGAAATCGCACCCGTCTTTCAATGCGACTACCCAGCGGACTACGGACTGAGGAATTACCTATAGGTGGAGCCAAAGGGGCTTGTCATTACACACATTTGTCATTCCGACCGAGCGCAGCGACCGAGGAATCTGGACCGCAGCTGAGTGAGGCATGCTAATAAATCTCGCCAAAAACCCAGCGCTGCGAGATCCTGGCTACGCCTGGTCGAGCTCGCCAAAAACCCAGCGCGGTTAAATACCGAATTGCCGCAAGACGATATCGGCCACATCGACATCGCCGAGCGGACGCTCCACAAAAACACCCTGCTCAGAACTAAGCAGTACACCCCTTTGTTCGGAACGCAGTGGTGGGGCACCATGGGATCCCTGGACAAGTGTTGCATCCAGAGGAATGCATTTGTTTTTTGGATCCCAATACATTTCAACCGGATCGTATCCTGGCTTGCTGTGAATATCGACTGTGTTGGCAAACTTGGGAGCCTTGCTGTTCTCATGCCACCAATAGTACGCCTGCCAACTGTTCGCAGTCGAAACTACCACTAAATCTCCACTCCGCTCGTGCTGCAAATCGTATCTATCGAGTTCGTCGCGGGTCAGCACCTCTGCCACCCCCTCCTGATGTATAAGTAATTCCCTCGTTTTCTGGAGCAGAAATTTATCGCGGACATACACGTGCGACATTTGATGGTCGACCATTGCCCAAGCCTGGCTGTTGGCAATATCGAGATGCTCTCGGTTATCTTTTTCGATGACTGCGAGCAGCCCAGCGTCACGCAGTACACGATTCGGATAACTCACATGATCCACTTGTGTGATGATATACTCGCTGGCGACAAGCCAAAGCAGATGCTGATCTTGGTACGCAGATGCAAATCCATCGACCAGTTTGCCAATTTCTGCATCCAAGTCGAGAAGTGCTTGCTGGGCTTCCGGCGAATCAGGACCGGATTTTTGAGCGGCGTAATCGAGATGTGGCAGGTAAATATAAAACAAGTTGGGGCGGTATCGTGTGGCAGCGTGAATGGCCGAATCGATTATCCAGGCTGTGGATTTAATATTGGCCATAGGTCCCCAAAAGTGCTGCAAGGGAAAATGACCAAATTCCTCTAACAATTCTCCATAGAGCGCGTCAGGACGTGTGTAGCACCAAAGGGATTCACTCCCATCGGGGTTATGAATGGGTGCAGGTGTGCAAACATAATCGGCACCACATTCCTTACTATGAAGCGGAAACCAAACTGCCGAACTCAAATGAGGATCGTGCTTATGCAAGATGTCCCAGAGTTGTGCTCCCAAGATACATTCATTGGTGGAAGTCCACATCTCGACATCTTGCTGCTCGGGCCAATAGAAGCCATTTGCGATAACACCGTGCTCTGCAGGTGGCGACCCTGTGGTCATATTGGCTTGCACCGTACATGTAACTGCTGGAAATCCGGGCACGAGTTCCGCAGTATCGCCAGCGCCCACAAGCGCCTGCAAGCGCGGCATGGCAACAACATCATGTCGACGCAAAGCAGGAATCGAAAGCAGCACAACGTGGTCAGGCATGAGCTATTCAAGGGCTGTAATGGAACCGACTAACGCAACAACTCTACTCAGCAAGCATCGATCCGTGGCTTTAAAAACGCATGTGCTTGCTTGGCAGCCTGCGGGCCCATATGGCTATGTCGGCTTAGTTCAACGTGCAGACCGCCAGCATAACCACACTCAACGAGTGCGGCCAGTATGGGTTCAAAATCTATTTCGCCGTCGCCAAACATAAGATGCTCATGGATGTTTTTACGCATATCTTCGATATGAATATTTTCGAGCCGATCAGCCCATTGGTGAATCACTTCGTTGATCGGTCCTTCATCCAGGCAATGCAGATGACCAATATCGAGAGTCAGACCAAAGCGAGGCGAATCGACCCTTTGCAACAACTCTTTAAAGCTTTGCATGGTATCGATCAACATCCCCGGTTCAGGCTCAAAACCAAGTTGAACATTTTTACGTTCTGCGTAATCAATCACAACATGCAAACTCTCAGCTAATCGTCGCAGACCATCCTCTGGGCTGTCATTAGCCGGCAATATGCCCGACCAGAGAGAAACACAGTCGCTGCCAAGAAATGCAGCCGTATCAATGGCATGGCGTAAAAACTCAATACGACGTGGGCGTCCAGAAGATTTCGAAGTCACGAGTGTCGGCTCGTGCTTATGCCCCGGATCCAGCAGATAGCGAGCCCCCGTCTCGATGACCGAATGCATGCCAAGCTCTACCAGCAAATTGCGAGTCGCCAACAGTTCGTTCTCGTGCTGTGGGGAGTAAGGATTCAGCGCCGCATGATCGAGAGTAATCGCAACGCTCTGGTAACCCAGCGATGCCAAGAGACGTAATGCATCTGGCAAGCTATGGTGGGCCAATCCGTTTGTGTTGTAACCTATCTTCATAGTGACTTTGCTCGCTCGATCATGTCACACGTAGCCAACGTGAAAATACCCGCGCCGGTAGGAGGAGGGCCAATACCATGGCAGCCCACTCCCAGTCAGCGTAGCCCCAACAGAAGGCGGCGTCGATGGGAATGAGCATCAGTATGGCATAGCCCACCGCTTGTTGCACTTTTCTTGAGGTTGGCTGGAACAGGGCCGCTACAAACTTGCGGAGAACAAGCCCTCCCAACGCACCCCATAGGACAAACCATTGCCAGGCGGGAACTGCCAGCAGCGAAGCTGCAAATTCCCACCAGGGTGCGGTAGCAAGAATGACAAAACCGCAGACCACAAAAAAAAGTCCAACTCCCAATAAGCTGCGCTGCTTGGGGGCATGTTCTTCACGTGCAAAAAAGCTGAATCCACACACGTAGCAGCCAATACCAAGAGCAGGTGCAAAGGGTATATCTAAAAAGATAAAATCGAAGGTATCAAGTTGGATAATCAGCGGGCTCATGCCCAGCATGACATTGCCAGCCCGACAGGCAGCCAGTGCAAACGGCCCTAGCCAGGTATTCTTGAACCAGGCATTGTACGAGACGATCAACACACAAAGCCCCCAAGCAATAATCCCGGGCGCTGCACTATTGCCTAGCAGGGACATAACAAAACTTACCAACAGCCCTGCAATGAGTAGATTCCAACCCAGAATATTTGCCCAGCACCTAGATATTTTACCACTGGGAATTGGTCGCTCTGGACGCTCTCTGGCATCGACCTCGGCATCCACTACGTCGTTCAACACCATTCCTGCTGTGTAAAGCAGGGCAGAACACAGCGTCAGCCCTAGCAAGATTTCAATTGGCTCCAAGCGATACATCACGAGGATGTACCCCATCCACACATCTGCCATCGCTGTAAAGACGTTAGAAAGGCGTAATAGCTGAGCGATTGCCAGAATTCGATCCATCACAGAGTGTCGTAAACGGGATGAATCTTTCATGCCATTGATGAATCTGTGGTAACATCCTTCATCAAACGGGCGGACAATTGCAACCGATCCATCGCTTCTTCCAAAAACTGGTAAGCCTGGCGAGCCGCTTCGTCCGGCGCATCGATATAGGGATAAAGTTCTACAGTCAGCCAACCTGAATAACCTGTGGCGGCAATGGCCTGCAAAGTCGCATCAAAATCGATTGCTCCTTGCCCTGGCACCAGATGGGCATGGACCCGTGAGGAAGCAATGTCTTCCAAGTGATAGTGCACAGTGTGCTCTGCCATCCGGGGCACCCAATCCTGCGGATCTTCTTGCACACAAAAGGCGTGGCCAATATCAAAATTTAATCCTACAGACTTCGAGTCAATGCGCTGGGTAAAATTCAAATATTGGTCAAAACGTTCAATGAGCAGTTCTGGCTCTGGTTCGATTAAGATCCCCACATCCAGCTGCTCGGCCAGGTCCACACAAGGCATGAGTTCTTCGTAAAAAATAGCAGCCGCTTCTTCCCAAGTCTGTTCCGAAGTCAACAGCCCCCCTGGTTCTGTTGTGATATGGGGTGCACCCAAGTCACTGGCTAGTTGAAGTGCACGCTTGGTATGTTCGCGGCGGATGGCCCGGTAGTGAGGATCAGGATCTGTCCAACCCGGATGCCAATAGGGTTGGCGAGGATCGCCCACAGCGTTCATCATGAACGCATTGATGTTCGACAGAACCAAGTTATTCTCGTCCAGGCATTTTCGTATCGCTTCGCGCCGTTCAGGTAGCAAACCGGCTGGCCAGGCATGGGGAACGTCAGCCAGAACTTCGATTCCGGCATAACCTAAAGAAGCAATCCGGCGGATCGTTTCTTCAATACTATATTGCATGTAAGCGTTCGAACTGAATGCTAGCTTCACGATTGGATCCCTAATATTTCCAGGTGCGTGTTTTAGTGAATCGGAATAAAATCTTCACTCCCTGATTCTAGTCTTTCAGGGAGCTTCCGGTTACCCCATCCAAGCAGCGCTGGGCCAATATTGCAATTTCACGCTCCCCCAGACGCGTAAGTAGCAGTGTTCGGGACTCCTCACCCTGGAGTTTCAGCTTTTGACGCAGTTGCTCGGGGTCTGTCTCGATACCTCGTTTTTTTATTTCTAAGCGTCCAATGCTTTGCTTGCGTAGAAAACTGCTCAATGATTTTACTCGCAGAGGGAGGACATCCAGAACCTGAAAGCCCGTTAACAAGGGATGCCCGCAGAATATGGCACTTGTCAGGTAACCGGATTCCTTCTCCAGCGCCACGAGATTCTGGTCTCGTGCCAAAGCACCCGTAAGACCTGCTGCACGGACCGCTGGATCAATATCGTAAATATATTCTTCGACCTGGCTCCCTTGCGGGGCGCGGGTTGTGGACTGTCCCACAAAAGAATGCACTCGTGGATCTTCCAAACAATTGGCCGTTTTTGTCACAACCGTCGCACGTCGCAGACAACTTTGCTGCGCCAAAGCGCCAAACCAAACAACCTGTTGTCGACACTGTCGATTCCAAGAAATCCACTCGCGCTCGGCTTCCTGATTCCATGGCTCAGGAACTTCGGCTGCGGGTGCTAATTTGAGTACGCCATCGGGTGCGATCTTTCGCAAATGTTCAATGAATTCAGGGCCTGGCGAATGCCACTCCATTTGTGTGGAACGCCGCCCCGAACTTCGCCGATCAGGATCAAGATGCCAAACTTCACCCGGTAGCGGTGCCATGGCTTCGATCTCCTGTACCCTGACTTGAGAATGTTCAGAAGCTCCCAGGACGTCAAGATTGGCAGTGGCCAGGTGAGCCATTTCTGCGGACCGATCCCAACCTACGGCAGGACCGCGCCGTGCCAGTGCCATTAAATCGCCGCCCAACCCACAACAATAATCGTGCACAGGCTGTCTTAATCCGTCCTCTAGCTGGCCAAAGCTACAAAATATGTCAAATTCTTTATCTTCAGGTTTGCCAAAGTATCTGTTGCAAGCCCCTATGTAGCACGGAATTATTTTCTCCCTATCCAGATCCTCAGGGAAAACAAGCCTTTTAAAATACCACCTACACTTGCTATACATTTCTTCGTTAATCCAGGGTTCTCCTCGGTGTCGAGCTGGATTTATCTTGGCTTCAGCGCACTGTGTGGGAGAATCTAAGTAACTAGTGGATGTCCACTCACTATCTGTTATGTATGCTGTTACTTCAGGTCTGTTGATTTTGTCTAAGAGATAGTACTTTCCCTCTCTATACGGACCTTTTACTTTGCCAAATAGGGCAAAGATATAATCAGCATCTCTCGCGTGCTCAATTACTTCTTCATC
>PATG01000118.1 GCA_002713555.1 Planctomycetaceae bacterium | reverse complement strand
CGATCTGGGGCCGCTTTTAAATCAGGAGTCGCAGCACGCCACTCAGCCGCTGCCGCTTCGGTTTCTACAACACGAGCAGCGACCAATTGAGAATCGTCGAGCGTTCGAAGATCGCTGTTGAAGTACAGCATCAGGATGGCAATAAGCATCGCCACACTGCCTAGGAGCGTATAAAGAAAGAACTTGATGGCTGCATACTCGCGGCGTGGACCACCCCAGATACCGATTAAAAAATACATCGGCAATAGCATGACTTCCCAGAACACATAGAACAGGAAGAAGTCGAGTGCCAAAAACACGCCTATCATGCCTGTCTCTAGCAATAGAAATAAAATGCAATAGGCTTTGACATGCTTATTGATTGGCCAGGAGGCGGCCATTGCGAGCACACTCAAAAAGGATGTCAAAATCACTAGCGGGAAACTAATGCCATCGATCCCCATGAAATACTGAATACCGAAGGAGGGTATCCAGTCGTAATTGAACATGTTTTGCATTTCGGCCACACCGGCTTCAAAATCGATACCCGCACCTTGCCTAAAAAGACCCAACGACAGGATGAATACCGAAATCGTCACAGCAAGAGTGATCAACTTTAACGCATCGTCGGTAAAGCGGGGCAAAAAGGCCAACACCAACGCCGCTATGGCAGGTAGGAAAATTAGCAAGCTCAGATAAACCACAGGGTCGCTGAGATTCATGATAGGTCGCCGTCGTCTTTCAAAGGGTTTTAAATGTTATTGAAACGGAATAATCAGCGGCAAATAGCTTGCTGCTGCGAATAGCACTACGGTCGAGATGACGATAAGCATCACGTATTGACGTAGATTGCCAGATTGTATTTTTCGGAGCCAGAGACCCAGGTCCCAGGTCCCACGCGCCAATCCATTGGCAGTGCCGTCGACCAGGGTACGGTCAAACACAGCGTCAACGATTTTGGAGCCGCCTTTACTCGTGGCAGCAGAACCATGGATGATTGAATCAATGACACCCAGATCGAACTTGGAGATCCATTTGGCAAGGAGCATACTGGGTGCCACCAGGACAGCCCAATACAACTCGTCAAACCACCACTTGTTCCATAAAAACTTGTGTGGGAAAGGGAACCGCTGTTTCAGCTCGTTCGAGGTCTTCAACCCCCCCAATAAGTAGATGACCGTAGCCAGCAGGACCCCCAGGGCAGCGGTGCCAAAGGCGGCCCAGCCCGCGGGGACTTTGAATTCGGGGTTGTGGCTGTCGTGTTCGTTCGGGATTGTCAAATCTGGCAAGAGCACTCCATGGGACGTATTGAGTGTTCCAATGGGGCGGGACTGTTCGAGCAGGTTTGTCACCTTGAGATCGGAACCTGGAACGGCCCAGCCAACACCTATGGCAAATACGGCCAACAGGACCAATGGCGCCGTCATTACCCGAGGAGATTCGTGAGCATGATCGTAACGATCCTGGTTGCGAGGCTTGCCGGCAAAGGTCATGTACCACAGGCGGAACATGTAGAATGCCGTGATGAGTGCACCGACAACGGGAGCCCATTGCAAGATCACATGCTGTGGATTGTTAGAACCGAAACTGAAGGCTTGTTCAATGATTGCATCTTTGGAGTAGTAGCCACTGAAGCCTGGCCCAATGATGGGAATGCCTGCACCAATAATGGCCAGACAACCCACCAGCATTGTGTAGGCGGTGACCGGCATTTTTTTACGGAGACCACCCATTTCGGTCATGTCGTTGGTGTGGACGCCGTGGATCACCGAACCCGAGCACATGAATAGCAAGCTCTTGAAAAATGCATGGGTGATCAGATGGAACATACCAGCGACCCAACCTCCCAAGCCCAAAGACAGCATCATGTAACCAAGTTGGCTTACCGTGGAGTAAGCCAGGACGCGTTTGATGTCTGTGGCTGTAATGGCAATGGTGGCCGCTATAAACAACGTGATACAACCAATGTAGGCAATGACCAGCAGCGCTTCGGGTGAGAAGGCGGGAAAAAACCTGCCCGCTAGATAAACTCCGGCCGCAACCATCGTGGCGGAGTGCACCAGAGCGGATACGGGAGTTGGACCTTCCATGGCATCAGGTAACCACACATGCAATGGGAACTGGGCACTCTTCCCGATGCAGCCGCAAAATATGCCAATCCCTGCAACAAGCAACAACCATTGCCCCGCATTGTTCTCGGGGTCTACGTTTCCTTCGCTGTCAGTTACGCCTGGAGCGAAACGCGAGCCCTCAACAACCATTTCCTCGGTGGGTTGAATTTGGTAGTCGTTTTTCTCGGTGCGAAGCTGGCTGAATATGCCATGTTCGGTCACATTGCCGGCGGCATCCTTTGTATCTCCGAAGGAAAACGTACCCAGACTCGACCACAGTGCCATCAAACCGATCAGCATGCCGAAGTCGCCTACACGGTTCACAATGAATGCCTTGTTGGCTGCTGTCGAAGCACTCTTCCGCTCAATATAAAATCCGATCAGGAAGTAGGAGCAGATGCCCACCAATTCCCAAAAGACAAATACCATGGCAAGATTGCCCGCAATGACAATGCCAAACATGCTGAAACAGAAGAGCGATAGATACTGAAAAAACCTGTAATATCGGCCAGGACGTTTGAGTTTTTCGCCGTTGGAGAGTGTAACTTCGGGGTCCGTAAAGTCGTGCAGTTCATCGTGCATGTATCCCATGGCATAGAAGTGCACACAGGAGGCAATGAGAGATACCATGCAAAACATGGCGACAGTGAGTGAGTCAATATAGCAGCCAATGGAGAGCTTCAGCTTGCCAAAGACGGCCAGGTTGTACCAATCGTGGGTGTAGTACGTGGGGGAAGGGTTGTTGGCATGATCAGTCGCATGACCTGCGGATCCTTCATGCCCGTTGGTTTCATGACCCTTGGCTTCATAATAAATAGCGGAGTCATTGTCTAAAGACGGATCTTTTTCAGAAAATAGCGAGACTTGTTGGAACAGGGAGTCGCTTTCAGAGTTGCTCTGAACATGCCTGCTTTGAACGCGACTCCTTTGAACATGATGATCTTCCGTATCGTGATGCTCTTCATGATGCACTTCTGCGGGCATGTCGTGGTAAGGCAGCCACACTCCAAAAAGGGCAATAAAACTCAGGATTCCTGAAGTGACGATGGCAAGCGTCGCCACATAGCCAGCTCCCTTGCCGTGCGGTCCCAGGTATTTACCAAACAGCAGGATAAACACAAACGAAATGAGTGGCACAAGCCAGGCCCACATCAAGAGCGTCGGTAGTGTTGAAGCTGGATCCATCGTATTCGCAGGTTAGCCTTGCAACTGATCGGCGCGGTCCACGTCGATTGAGTTATGGTTATTGTAAAAGTTCAACACGATCGCAAGCGCCACAGCTGCCTCGGCGGCGGCTAAAACGATTACGAACAGAGCAATGAGTTGACCGTCGAGTCCCATGGAGTTGGCATCATTGCGAAGGTAGCGGCTACCAAAGGCAATGAAGTTCAAATTAGCGCCGTTCAAGACCAATTCGATACCCATCAGCACACCCAGGGCATTACGTTTGGTTGCCATGCAAAGGACACCACACGTAAAGAGGATTGCCCCGACGACAACGTAATGCATCGCCCCAACGGGTTCGGTAAGCAGATTGGCCAGTGGTAAGTGAATCATATGTTTGTTATTGAGTTGGATTCTTTGGTTCGGCGCCGTGGTTTCCTTTGGGGTTTTGTTCCAGACGGTTATTTTCCATTTCAAGGCGATTTGTTTTACGCTTGGCTCTCGCGAGGTACGCTGCTCCCACGAGCACTACCAGTAGGTGTACCGAGACGATTTCAAACGGAAAAAAGTAACCCGACTCATCTGGGTTGTCCACGCGAAAACCGACCAGACCCATGCCCAGCGGGGTGGCCGTTTTTTCAACGGCCAAGGATTCTGCTTCGGCGCGGCTTATTCCTTGCCAGGCGGGGATGCTGAGAGCGGACCAAATCAGTGTGGCCAATAAAGCGCCCCCGGCTAAGAAGCCAATGACCCAATCACCGGCATCCGTCTTCATTTCCACAAAACGTTCCTGCGATGTCAGCATGACTCCAAAGACCAGCAAAACCAAAGTGCCGCCGACATAGATCATCAACTGCATGGCACCTACAAAGTCAGCACCCGCCAGAAAAAAGAGCCCCGCTGTTGCTGCCAGAGAAAGGACGAGATAAAACGCCATCCGGACAATGTTTTTCGAAACGAGTACGGCAACCGCAAAGGTGCATGCAAACCCGCTGAAGAGCAAAAAAAAGAACGATGGCCAGTAAATAGAGTCCATGGTCAATATCGCTCCCTATTGAATACCAGGATCGAATGTTCACCACGACGGCCAAGTTGGGCTGTAGATATTAAAATCGATCGTTGCCCGCGCGGGCCTATTTTATTTTTGTCCGTTGTGTTTTTATTGCGGTAGCCGGCAATCTTGTTTTCTGTTTCTTCAGTTTTTGGTTTTTGTTGGGCGCCTTCCCAGCCTTCGCTTATCTCGTAAACCGATTCGGGGTAGTTCGTAAGACCAAAAAAGTTTTTGTTGGGATAAGCGTAATGCCAGCAAGTCGCACCCAGAAACATGACAGCCGCGATAGGAGTGCAGTACTTCAAGCAGGTAGTCATCACTTGATCGATGCGTAACCGGGGCAGTGTCCAGCGAATCCACATCATGATGCAGACGCCCAGCGTCCCTTTTAGCAGGACATTGCCTAATCCAAGCAGTTGGGCGAAGAACCAGGCAAAACTGCCTGTTTCTCCACTAATTCCCAGCAGCGACGTGACAGGAACAGGACCATGCCAGCCACCCAGGAAGAGGATGGATGCCAGGATGCTTACGGAGAACATGGAGCCATATTCAGCCATGAAGAAGAAGCTCCAGCGCAATCCGGAGTATTCGGTATGGAATCCTGCCACGAGTTCACTCTCGGCCTCAGCCAGATCGAAGGGAGCCCGATTCACACTTGCTGTTGCGCAAGTGAAGAAAACCCAGAATGTGATGAAAGTAAACGGGTCATGAAAGACGAGCCAGTTGGTGAACCAGCCCGCTTGCATGTCGCCAATGACGATCATGTCCATGGAGCCTGCAAGCATCACGGGAACCACCACGCACATACCCAACGGTACTTCGTAGCTGACAACCTGCGCCGCTTCACGCATTGCTCCGAAGAGTGACCATTTGGATGCAGAAGAGTAACCAGCCAGGATGACCCCAAAGACTTCGAGGCCTAGGACCGCTAAAACAAAAAATACGCCAGCGTTCAGGTGCTGTGCGATCCAGGGATAGGCACCACCAGCAAATGGGATGGCAATGAATGCCGAAATCGCCGCGCAAAAACTAACATAGGGAGCAATTCTAAAGAGGAGACCATCAGCACCGTTGGGCATCAAGTCTTCCTTGGTTAACAGCTTCAGGCCATCGGCCAACGTTTGTAGCCAGCCAAACTTACCACCCACGCGTGTCGGGCCAAGACGGTCCTGAATACGACCAGAGATTTTACGTTCCAGCCAAATAAAGATTAGTGCGCCAACGGCAACCAGATTGATGATCAGCGCAATATGCACGATCCCGGCAATAACATAAGCCAGCCAGGGCCATGGGCAGACGCGAAATCCGAAGATCGACAACTCGGATAGGAATTGGGCCACGTGTGGTTCTTCCTCAACCGGCCGGAGCCAAAAGGGGCTGCCCGAAATGGACTGGTCTGGTGCATCAAGGAGATGCCAGCCATGTCAGGCAGAAAGTACACAACATCTTCGCAGGCAGGTAGTTATCACCGTTGCCAGCTACGAGTCGTGAAATATTGCACAAGGGCTTCGAACTGTACACCCCCGGAGGCAAAAATGGTGCTCTTTCGACAAACTTTAGGTGCAAATTTTGCCTTGCCGACTCCGGCAGGGGGCTCCCCCTTTGTGTGGAGGAGCAGGGGGCCGTGTCATTTGGGGTTGAAATGGAGCCGCTGGTTCGGCAGTCCAGAAGATTCCTCTGAGGAGGCCGGAGTTGCCGGGTGGGAGACCTTCTTCTCTTCTGCCGCTTCGTGAATCCCCAGGTGCGAATTGGTGAGCATCGCTTCGGCCAAGTTGGTGCAGGTTGCATTTCGCTGATTGTGGTCTCGAGAGACCGCAGGAAATGGTCCACTTCGCCCTGAGAGACCACCAGAGGAGGTTGCACACGCAAGACCCGTGGGTTGGATCTGGCCACTTGGGTATAGATACCGTGCTGATCCAGGAGGGTGTTCATCAAATAGATGGTAGGCAAAGCGTCAATTGTGTCTTGCCATTGGGGCATCAAGTATTGTGTAGCGCCGGATTTGTCGGAGGAACTCCAGTGCGCCGCAATGAGCGGCCCAAACGGCTTGAGCTCAATTCCGATCATTAACCCCTGACCGCGGATTTCGCTAATAATACGCTTGTTTTGTGAGGCTATCTTCTCGAGTCCACGGAATAGCTGCTGACTGCGGGCTGCGGTGTTTTCTGCTACCTGGCGGTCCTGGAGAGTGGCCAGCCCTGCGGCACAAGCCAGACTGCCTGCTCCGAAAGTGCTCGTATGCAAGGCAAAGGTGGTCGCGAAACCGTAAGCTTTTTTCCATAGATCCGATCGGGTCATCATGGCGCCGAGAGGCATTAAGCCGCCCCCCAAACTTTTTGCCAGCCAGCCATCCCAGCTGCAAGCGAGCAAATCGTCAGCTACGAAATGCTGACGGAACCACAGGAGTTCTTGTGTTTCGCTAAAAGAAGGTGGGAGCCACTCTTAGGTGTTTGTCGATCCACCCCTGTAGGCTGTAAACGCAGCCATTACGACCAGAGGTAAAACTGCCAATTGGATTGCCAGGATCAGCCGTCGGTGCTGAACTAGGAAGTCTGTCACCATCTAGTGCAAATCCCTATCTGGCGGCGGACCCAACCAAAGGTAATGATGCTCTCAGCGGTCGATCTCGCCCATCACGACATCTAATGATCCGACAATTGCTGGTACGTCGGCAATCAAGCATCCGGCACAAAGAGGAGTGGTCACCGATAGGTTGCAGAACGAACTGCTCCGTGCGCGAACACGCCATGGAATCGTGTTGCCATCGCTGACCAGATAGAAGCCCATCTGTCCTCGTGGAGATTCGGTTTCTAAATAGACTTCGCCAGCTGGTAACTTTTGGTTGAGCTTCAGGGGCTCGCCATAACCGTCCGTGGCCGTGCTATAACGCTCAATGGATTGTCTTACCAAATCGATCGATTGCATCACTTCCAGCATGCGTACGTAGAACCGATGCCAACAATCCCCTAACACGGCTTCGTGTGGCACTGCTGGATAATTATGATCTTTGGGATAGCTGCCATCCTTTTCGGCGATGACCTCAAAAGCGTAGCCATCGTACATGGCGGTATAGATCTCTTCACCATCACGTCGCAAATCATGGTCCACACCACTGCCCCGTAGGACGGGGCCGCTGGTTCCGTAGTCGATTGCCATCTCTGGTGACATGATGCCGATGCCAGCAGTACGTTTAATAAAGATAGAGTTGGTTGTCAGCAGAGTATGGTACTCGGCGATGATTGGCTCAAATTGTTCCAGAAAGTCGAGGCACTTTTGTAGCCAACCGGGCGGCAAATCGGCCGTAGCGCCACCCACTGTCAAATAGCTATAGGTCAATCGAGCACCACAGGCTTCTTCGAACAAGTCCAGGATCTTTTCACGTTCTCGAAATGCGTAGAGAAATGGGCTAAAGGAACCCAGATCCAAACCATAGGCGCCCATACCTACCAGATGACTGGCAATACGACCCATCTCGGCAATGATGACACGCAGATGCCTGCCCTTTTCGGGCGGTTCGTATTTGAGAAGTTTCTCGACAGTTAGGGCCCAACCCAGATTCATATTCATACCGGCCAGATAATCCATGCGGTCGGTATAGGGAATCCATTGACGCGGTGTCAGGTTTTCGCCAATTTTTTCAGCGCAACGATGCAAATAGCCAATATGGGGTGTGACTTCTGAGACAATTTCACCGTCCGTACGCAATACTAGTCTGAGCACACCATGGGTACTGGGATGCTGTGGCCCCATGTTGACCAGCATCTCGTCCGTGCGGACGTCGAATTCAATAACACGGGGGTCGTCAATGGTTGAGCTCATTTGAGTTGTGCGCTGAGAGTTTATTGTGGTGAGTTATTATCGTGGTAAGTTTATAGCGGTGAGTTTATAGCGGTGGTTTGGGATTTAGATCTTCGATTGAGATTCATCGACTTGTGTCACGTAACGGTAAAGCAATTACCTTCCCCGAATGCCATGGTACTCCAGGGGCATTTCGTAGTCTTTTCGTAATGGATGACCTACCCAGTCCTCAGGGCAGAGAATCCTCCGTAAATTGGGGTGATCTGTGAAGTGAATACCCAACAGATCGTAGACCTCACGTTCATGCCAGTCGGCAGTACTCCAAATACCAGCAACAGATGGTATTTCAGGTATTTTTCCGGCCACATCGTCTTGCCATCTGGGTAGAAAAACTTTCAGAACCAGGCTGTGTTTGTGTTGCATGCTGAAGAGGTGGTAAACAACTTCGACATGAGGTTCCCAACTGGCTTTCGCCGCCTTTTTTTCATCGGTATGCAAATAATCAACGGCAGTAACGCTATTGAGATAGTCAAAAGCCAAGCTAGGCTCATCGCGTAAATACTGACCAACATCGAGTATTCCCGCAGGCGAGACTTCCACCCAGGGGTCAATGTTTTCCAGATTGGAACCCGTGATTTTGTCGCCAAATTTTTGCTTCAATTGGTCGACGAATGATTGTCCACTCATGGTAGGCAGAATGTTGGGGGTTATAGGACGAAGCCTGTGGGGCATTCAAGATGTATCAAAGTAATTTAAAGTATCTGTCTGTGTGTAGTATCTGTCTGTGTCATGACGGCGTGTATTCAGGCAGATAAAATGGAGCCTGCCGGTCTGGCCACAGGCGTGCTGGCCTGGGGCGGGGCCCGCTCCACCACATCACCTTGTTGGCTGGTCACCGCACGTACCCAATCCAGGTCGCCTCTCTTCCAGACATAGGCGAAACCGACTAAGAGCACCGCAAAAAATACGCCAATATCCGCCAAGGATGTCAAAGCGATTTTTTGTGCTGTGCTGCGCACACCAGCTTCGCCAGCAAAATCGGCCAGTTCTGGTTTGACGATCCCGAGTTCCCCCAGGCGTGTTGTTGCTTGTGGAGATAGCCGTATGCTTTCGTCGACATCGGTAGCAACCACCTGCATGTCCGGTGAGCTGAGTTGTACGGCTTTTCCAAAGACGGTGCCCCAAGGAAAGAAAAAAGCAACCTCGACGTCAAATATGATGAATAGCAGTGCTACAACATAAAATCGTAAGTCAAATTGAACAAAACTTGAGCCAATCGCAGGCTCTCCACACTCGTACACTTCCAACTTTTCTTCATTGGGCAAGTTGGGACGTACGAGACGACCGATTACCAGGTTCGCAAAGAGGAACACGGCTGCTACTGTGGCGAATAGTGCCAAATACGCGACAATCGCAATAGGGGTAGCCATAGGAATGAGGTTCTCTTAGATGCGCGGTGGAGAATACAGACTATCGTTTTAAAAGAGGAAAATATCGCTAGGACATATTGATTCATGCCCACCCTATTGATTCGGACCCCCGTGGACCGGTTCAGTGATTACCTTGGACTGGGCAACGGCTGTTGGATTCAGGGTAGATCGTCCCCAGGCAACATCGAGTGGCATGCGTGAGAAATCTACGATTGTACCGTCGCGGCTATAGCAACTCAGGTCATGCGAAGCGCCCATGAAAATACAATCGACTGGGCATGGCTCGACACATAACGCACAAAACATGCACTTGCTGTAGTCGATCGTGTATCCGGTAATCTTAAAACCTTTGCTTCCCTCGACACGTTCCTTGCCAATATAGATGCAATCTACTGGGCATGCTTTGGCACATTGATCGCAAGAGATGCAGGTCGTCAAATCAAATCGATGAAACCCTCGATAGCGGGCTGCTACAGGCACCGGGAGTTCGGGGTATTCAAAATGTTCTGTGAATGTCTTGCGATCGGGACGGTATGTTTTAAACCAGGTTCGCAGAGTGATCCACATGCCATGGGTGACGGTGTAGATTGCTTCAAAGACATTTCCCAGCCAGGGAAAGACTCTTTTGAGCCAAGAGATCATTATTGACTTCTATCCTGTTATAAAGGGATTGCCTGTTGGGCGATGCTTTCGAATCTGTTTGAGCACCACCCGTTTGGGATTGATTGCGTTGGGTATTGATTGCGTTGGGTATTGTAGCTAAGCAATTTCCAATAGTTCCGATCGCTTACTTCATGGTGAAAGCAATCTGGAATGTGGTGTGACCCTAATCCAATAAACTATGGATTATAGAACGCGACTGGGTAGCCGCAACCGCTGTTGTCACATTCATTTGCGCTTTAAGGTTGGGCCGCGTGTTTGCGTACTGAAGGGGGACTTTTCCAGCCAGGCTTGCGTTTCTCTGCATCATGTCCAGGGGCATCCAGGCTGAGATAAGCAATACACGGTTGACCTCATGGCAGATCGAGGAAACCCCGTGGGGCTTCTGCCGATCAACGGAAGTGACCAACCCAGGGCTGAAAGCTAGAGATTTTGCCCCAGTTTATTTTTGTGTATACCCGTAAGATGCTTTTGGGTGGCAGAGCGTGCTTTTAGACCACGAGTGCCCAGGAATATTACTTTTTTTCTGTGGTAAAGCACTTTGTAGCAACAAGTTACAAATAATCACCCGCGGACCCTGAGCCGCTTCGCTGAGCCGGGTAGATAGGGCAAATTGGGTGTTAAAGGACAAATATTGTGCCATTTTTGTAGGTAGACGCCGAAAATGCCTCAATCTATTGGTTACTTTCCTTGACTCTACCTTATCACCACGTAGAGTGGATTTAGGAGCATCTGGAGATGTTCTGCAGTTTGTTGCTATCCAATTGCCTCCTAAGCACTTAGGAGTTAGCCAAAGTGGGTATGCAAACTGAAGGTTTGGAGGCCGGAACCGGTTGAGTGGGAGCGGATAAACCGGCCATTGGAGACGAAGGAATCGAGTTATGTTGGTACTATCACGAAAGAAGAACGAGAGCATTGTTATCAACGATGACATTACTATTGTTGTCGTTGAGATTCGGGGAGACAAGGTACGATTAGGCATAGAAGCCCCTAAAGAAGTACCCGTTCACCGAAACGAGGTCTATGAAGCCATTCGCCGCAATGTGCAATCCAGCAGCGAGCTACCTCGCGAGCCAGATGTCAGCAGCACTGCTGAGTAGTTTCAAGAAGAGAGTCGCTTTGAGACAGGGATAACCCTTTTTCGTTCTAACATTTCTGTAAATCCGAATCCAAGTGGGCGTTGGCTACAGGCCGATTTGCATTTCTCGACACTCTTTCTGTCGGTTCCACTTGACGCCGTAGCCAGTTGGCGTAAATCTATAGCACTCGGCCCACTTACTTTTATCCGTATAGAATCGGGCCCCTTCGTCTAGCGGTCTAGGACTCCGGCCTTTCACGCCGGCAACACGGGTTCGAGTCCCGTAGGGGTCATTTTATTTATTGTGCAGTCCTCTGTTCTCATTGCCCAGGGTTTCTGGAGAGGCTGGATTTCTGGGCGGGTAGGAAAACTAAACGGGTTGGGCTTCTCTTAAGCGTAACGAACACGAGATGGAGGCCTTCTAGCCATTGCCTGCTACATACGATGCTATTCTGCTGGTTTCTTTCGGCGGGCCTGAGGGTTCCGACGATGTGATGCCGTTTCTAGAAAATGTGCTACGAGGCAGAAATGTTCCGCGGGAGCGGATGCTGGAAGTGGCGCAGCACTATCAGCATTTTGGGGGTGTGAGTCCTCTCAACGAACAAAATCGCCAGTTGATTGCAGCACTCGAGCAGGAATTGGCTGCGCATGGTCCTCAATTGCCCATTTACTGGGGAAATCGTAACTGGGACCCTTTGCTACCGGACACCTTACGGCAAATGGCCAACGACGGTATTCAGCGTGCGCTCTCGTTTTTTACCAGTGCCTACAGCTCTTATTCGGGTTGCCGTCAGTATCGCGAAGACATCGAGCGTGCTCAGGCTGAGGTTGGTGTGCAGGCACTTCAAGTTGATAAGCTGCGAGTTTTTTTCAATCATCCAGGTTTTATTGAACCCCAGGTAGAGTCGGTTGCCAAGTGCCTGGAAAAGGTTCCCACGGAACGCCGCAGTGCAACTCCTTTGATGTTTACAGCGCACAGTATCCCGCTTTCGATGTCTGAGAATTGTGATTACACAGCACAATTGCAAGAAGCTTGTCGTCTGGTGGCAGCGGGTGTGGGGCATGATCGCTATGAACTTGTCTACCAGAGTCGGAGTGGCCCACCCCAACAGCCCTGGTTGGAACCCGACATATGCGATCGATTGAACACATTGCACAAGCAAGAGAATTTGCAGGATGTTGTTCTCTTGCCAATTGGGTTTATTTCAGATCACATGGAAGTGCT
>PATG01000117.1 GCA_002713555.1 Planctomycetaceae bacterium | reverse complement strand
AGTCTCTTCCAGCATTGCCGGTGTTGATCTACTCCCTGGCCAGGACGGCAAGCTGTACACGCTGGAAGTCAATGCGGTCCCAGGATGGCAGGCACTTGCCCAAGTAACGGGAACAGACATCGCGGCTTGCCTGTTAGATTTCTTGCAAAAATAAACCAGAACCGGCTCCAGAATACGTTGGTAGCCGGCGATTGCTGCAAGAGTCGATTTTTCATCCTGGTTTTATAGGCTCTCGCAGCAACCGCCGGAAAAGGAATGAGAAAACAATGAATTTTGAAACTGGTTCTAGGACGTAGCGTGTCGAGGACGTAGAGTAACGCCAAGCCAACCAGCAGGCCGTAGGATGGGTACTTGCACCCATCCTACTACTACTGCTTTTTGGTTATTTCTACCGCCACTTCCTTTCCTGCCTGGAGTGGCTGATCGAATTCAGGTGCCAGGTTTTGATCGTCAGGCGAAGCCATGTGGAGCGTTCGCGTTGGAAATGCAAACTTAACATCCAATTTGTCTGCCAGACGAACAATATCAGCAAGCAGTTTGTGCCGCCCACTCAGTTCGGTTCCCCAATCGGGACAGTGCAAAAAACAATAGAGCATAATGTTCAGCGAACTGGCGCCAAAATCATTGAAGTAGACATGGAAATAATCTTTTCGCGTATCCGGATGACGCCGGATCAATTCGCGAACACCTTCACAAAAAGCTTCCAGCTGGTCGGAGCTCGTATCGTATTGGACACCCAGGGTAGTTTTGATACGACGATAGCGACGTCGCCCCATATTATCGACTGCTGCAGTAGTCAGGTGGCTATTGGGAAGTGTTACGAGTGAGTTGTAGAACGTACGTATCCGAGTGCTACGGAATCCTACCGTTTCGACGGTTCCCTCAGCAACATTTGTCACGATCCAATCCCCCACCTCAAATGGGCGATCAAACAGGACCGTTACAGAACCAAAAAAGTTAGCGACGGCATCTTTGGCCGCAAAAGCTAGAGCAGCCCCTCCCAGTCCCAAGCCGCCCACCAGGCCCATGATCGGGATATCAAAGGTCTGGGCTGCGGTCAAAACGGCAATGCACACGACTAGTATTTTGAGTGATTTCGAAACCAGAGGCACCAACAAGTCGTCAAACTTCGTACCCGTACGCATGGCTTGCCGGGCCAAATATCGTGTGGCTACGTCTATCACCGCAAAACCTGTCCAGGCCGCAGCAAAGATCGTAAATACTTTCAGAACCACCAACATAATACTCAGTGTTGCTGGTGGCAGGCCGATCAGCTTGGTTCCCCAATACCATGTTGTCGCATTGACCAGACGTCCCAGAGGACGCCAGACATTTGCCCGCATGGCACGTTCTTCCTTGCTGACATCGCTGTCGAGCCAACGGGTACTTAATGCTGTTAAGATTCCTCGCGTCAACACATCGGCAATGAGCCCGATAAAGATCAGCGCCAATAGACAAATCCATTGGTAGTTGGGAAGCAGCAGAGTCTTATGTCTTAGTGTCAGTGGAAACCAGTTGCGGAGCCGAATGGGAAATGGCTGTTCAAGATGGGATTCGTCCAGGGTCTCCTGATCGGCCGCATCGGGCGCATTCTCAAATTGGCTGTAGATATCCTCCAAGGCTTCGCACGTTTCATTGCTAAACCGCCAACTTGCATCCGCTGGGTCAAAACGAATTACCAATGCCGCAGCTTCGGGCTGAGAACCCGATAGGGCGCCAAGACTAAAGGGTTGCAAATCATTGTTCTCATCCGGGACCTCCGACAAGAGAGCCGTCTGATCGATTGTTATTCGGGTCAACTTCTGGATAGCCACATGAAGTTTATACGCCAGGCCGGGTCCACTTGTACGGACCACATCCTGAGTTAAATTACCTAGATCCAAACACGTAACGGCTAGCTCAGTATTCTTCTCCTGCATTGCATTCAAAAAAGTTGTGAGCGAAGCCCGTGGACTCCGCAATTCGATAGCCGGAACCACGGCACTTTCGACAGGTGGCACCACGGCACCATTGACAGGCAACGCTTCCTGAACCTGGCCAAACACTGTCGTCTGGAACAGCAACAAACAAGTAAACAACAAACTTCTTGGCAATACGCCTTGAACAAACATGGCAATCCCTGAGAAAAAATTAGTTCTTGATCGGCCCACATCAGGAGGTATTCCAAGGTATTGTCAGAATCAGTGGAGTACGTTATGCCAACTCCTCTGGCATCGCCATTCCCAATCTGGCAATAGGCCCCTTTCCTGGAAAGGATTAGTGTCAGCCGCAATCGAAAATTTGTCTACCCTGGTAAGGAGACTCCCCCCATGGATATCTAAGGCTGAAAGAACACGATCCTGACAAATAGCTGGCTGCTCCCTGGATCAACTCATAAAACGGTCTGAGCCCGCTTTCTTCAATAAGACATCTACGACACAATAGGACCATGTCGACTTCCGCACTTCAGACGTCTGCCGCCAAAAGTCTTCCACGGGTGAATGTGGCGGACCACTTAAGCAATATCGCTTTAAAAAACCCCGATGCAGTAGCTGTGGCTGCTCCCGGTTCAGGAGACGTGGCAGGAAAAAACTCCTATTCCACGTGTACTTTTGCTGAGTTAGAGCAGGATGCTTCTGCATTGGCACGTGGATTGATGGAGTTGGGCATCCGACCAGGTACTCGTCTCGTACTTCTGGTCCCTCCTGGAATCCAATTTGTAAAGCTTGTTTTTGCTCTTTTACGCAGTGGGGCAACGACCATCCTGATGGACCCCGGCATGGGACGCAAGCATTTGGTCCATTGTCTGGCCGCTTTGCAACCACAGGGGTTTGTGGCCGTTCCTCGAGCTCAGGCAGTGCGGGCAGTTCTACGCAATCGCTTTCCGAATGCGACCTTCAATATTACCGTAGGACGACGTTGGCTTTGGGGGGGCTGGACCTACAAACGGCTTTTAGCGCTTGGTCAAAAATCACCACTCGATTTACCAAACACCGAGGCCGAAGATCTGGCCGCAATCATCACAACCAGTGGCAGCACAGGGCCTCCCAAAGGTGTACTCTATACGCACCGGATGTTTGCTACCCAAGTGCATGAAATACAGAAGCAGTACACCATCTATCCTGGCGGCACCGATCTGGCCTGTTTTCCGCTTTTTGGGTTGTTTAATTCAGCGATGGGCATCACGACCGTGTTTCCCGATATGAATTTTTCACGCCCAGCATTAGCAGATCCACAAAAATTATTAACCGCTGCAAACGATTGGCAGGTAACGCAAGCCTTTGCATCACCGGCTGTCTGGAAAAAATTCAGTGCCTACTGTGCTGAAAAGGGAGAGAAAGTTCCCACATTGCGCAAAGTTTTTTCTTGTGGAGCTCCTGTGCCAGCAGAAGTCTTGCGCAAAACGCTTGACGCTGTAGCCGCCCATGCTGAAATGCACACCCCCTATGGTGCAACCGAAAGTCTTCCCGTTGCTACGATAGAAGCCAACGAAGTGCTTGACCAGACATCCGTGCAAACAGACAAGGGGGCCGGCATATGTGTGGGTCGTAAATTTGATACTGTCGAATGGCGAATCATTCGGATTGTAGACCAGCCGATTGAATCCATTGAACATACCGAAGAGCTGCCAGCTGGCGAAACGGGGGAACTGATTGTTCGTGGACCACAGGTTTCTATAAAATATGTCACTGAGGACCTTGAGTGTGAAGACACAACCCATCCAATGCCTCAGTCAACTCACAACAGCCTGGCTAAAATTTCTGACGGAAACACCGTCTGGCACCGCATGGGGGATGTGGGATACTTGGATGTTCAGGGTCGATTCTGGTACTGCGGTCGTAAAGCACACCGTGTGGTCCATGCGGAAGAAACCCTCTATACCATTCCCTGCGAAGCTATTTTTAACACACATCCCCTAGTCCTGCGTACCGCATTGGTGGGAGTAGGACCCACGGGGGTAGCAGCTCCTGTCCTGGTAGTGGAGCCTGTCGAAAACACCAATATCGAAAGCCTAAAAACGGAACTTCTTCAGATTGCGGGTGCTCATCCCCTTACCAGGGCGATCCAGCAAGTTCTATTTCACCCATCCTTGCCCGTAGATATAAGACACAATTCAAAAATTAATCGCGAACAATTGACCCTTTGGGCAACAAGCCAATTAAGAAATTCTTAGCATTATCCCTTGTCCTGGTGATTTTGTCCCACCCCCCCTACCCTGCTGAATCAGAGTTCAATATTTTCCTGTCACAGAACCTTAGACCTTAGTCTTCTACATGCATGCACTTGTCACCGGTGGGGGGGGTTTTCTCGCAACCTACCTTTGTGAGATGCTGATAGCCGACGGTGCGCAGGTGCGCAGTTTCAGCCGTGGTGAATATCCGGAACTTGAAAAATTGGGCGTTGAAGTTCAGCAAGGGGATTTATGTGATCGGCATGCTGTGACACGTGCTTGCGAAAATATTGATTGTGTATTTCATACTGCTGCGCTCCCTGGTATAGGTGGACCTTGGCAACTTTTTCGCGACACAAATTATCTGGGAACCCAAAACGTGCTAGCCGGTTGTCGGACGCATCACATTGCGCGGCTCGTCTACACGAGTAGTCCAAGTACGACATTTGCTGGTGTAGACCAGTGTGGCATTGATGAATCGGCCCCGTTTGATCTTGCCTGGCTCGAGCAACATGATTGCCATTATTCACGCTCGAAGGCTTTGGCCGAACTGGAAGTACTCAAAGCAAACAATCAGGGTAACTTGCGGACGTGTGCCTTGCGTCCCCATCTCATCTGGGGTCCTCGTGATGGCCAACTTATTCCACGATTGATTGCCAGAGCAAAATTAGGACGCCTTCGCCGAGTCGGAGACGGCACCAACCTGGTCGATATGACTTATGTCGAAAATGCCGCTGAAGCGCATTTATTGGCAGCCAACGCGCTGGCAAATAAAAACTCGCCCGTGGCTGGAAATGCCTACTTTATCAGCCAGGGAGAGCCCGTGAATTGCTGGCAATGGATTGACGATATTCTGGCCTTGGCGAATGTACCCGCAGTCAAAAAGTCGATCTCACGACAATCTGCCTGGCGACTGGGGGCTGCTCTTGAATGGATCTATGGTCTCTTTCGAATCCGACAAGAGCCACCCATGACGCGGTTTTTGTCGGCCCAGCTTGCCACCTCGCACTGGTTTGACGTATCTGCGGCTACACGCGACTTTGGGTATGTGCCCCGCATATCGACCGCTGAGGGCATGCAGCGACTAGACCAGTGGTTACGCCAGGATGCCTAGAACCCATTTCAAAATCCCCCTGTTGTGTCAAGTTACCCAAGGAATTTCGACCCCATAACCAGGTTTTGAAACTGGTTCTAGTCGAGTTGTGTGTGCCCAACTACAATGGTCGGATTGCGCCTATCCAGGCTGAGACTGCTTTCAAGATAATTAAATTAGAGGATTCACGTGCTTCGTACACATACCTGTGGCCAATTGGACGCTAGTTTTGAGGGCCAAACCGTTACCCTTTGTGGCTGGGTCGATAGTTATCGCGACCATGGTGGAGGGCTCTTCGTTGATTTACGCGATCGTTATGGGCTGACACAAATCGTCTTCAATCCTCCCGACACGCCAACCAAGATCATCGAAGCCAGCAAAGCTCTTCGGTCGGAATATGTCATCAAGGTTACCGGCAAAGTTGCGCCACGACCTGAGGGAATGGCCAATCCAAAACTTTCTACGGGGACCATCGAAGTACGTGCCGTCGAACTCACACTCCTGAACGAAAGCCACACCCCGCCAGTATCACCCAGCGGTCAAGAAATTCCAGGCGAAGACCTGCGACTCAAACACCGATACCTGGATTTGCGGCGCCCCGAAATGCAGCGTACATTATTTTTACGCGATGCCATGGTCAAGTCCATGCGCGACTATTTTGCGGACAACAATTTTATTGATGTCGAAACTCCTATCCTGGGTCGCAGCACACCCGAAGGTGCACGTGACTACCTGGTCCCCAGCCGTGTGCACAGCGGCTCATTCTACGCACTGCCTCAATCACCCCAGTTGTACAAACAGATACTTATGATTGCTGGTTACGATCGCTACGTGCAAGTCGCGCGCTGTTTTCGTGATGAAGACTTGCGAGCTGATCGGCAACCTGAATTTACGCAACTCGACGTAGAAATGTCTTTTGTGGATCAAGAAGACGTGATGGGCATGATTGACAATTTGGTTGCCAAATTGGCGAAAGAGCAACTCGATATCGACGTTGCAACTCCCTTACCGTACATGACCTATGATGAAGCAATGCAGCGATTTGGCCACGATGCGCCCGATCTGCGATTTGGACTGGAGATTACCGACTGCAGCGACCTGGCTTTGAAAAGTAACTTTGGTGTGTTTACTGGTGCCATCGAAGCCGGCGGTTGCGTACGAGCCATTAACGTCAAACAAGGCACCAAGCAGTACAGCCGACGAGGCATCGACACGCTCACAGAATACGCCAAAGAGTTTGGAGCCAAAGGCTTGGCTTGGTTCAAGGTCGAAGAAAATGGCGGACTTGGTGGGACAATTACCAAGTTTTTTGACGCCGAATTACTCGCTGAGTTCACCGTACTGCTCAATGCTGAGCCTGGGGACCTTATCTTGTTTGCCGCAGATAGTTTTGCTGGGACCTGCAAGGTCCTGCATGCACTCCGCACAAGGATCGGTAAGGAAATGCAGCTCTACGACGAAGATGCCATGAATTTTTCGTGGGTTGTCGAGTTCCCCATGTTTGAGCATGACGAAGAAGAAGGACGTTGGCAGGCGATGCACCATCCGTTTACCGCCCCCCTGCCCGAGCATATCGAACTGCTTAAAAGCGATCCTGGCAAGTGCCGAGCACAAGCCTACGACCTGGTCATCAATGGCAGCGAAGCGGGTGGTGGTACAATCCGAATACACGACGCAAACACCCAACAGCAAGTCTTCGATTTACTCGGAATCGATCCAACGACCGCTAAAGAAAGGTTTGGTTTCCTACTCGACGCATTGCAATTCGGTGCACCACCTCATGGTGGTATCGCGCTAGGAATTGATCGCTGGATCATGCTTTTTGGCAAGCTGGATAACATTCGAGATTGTATAGCTTTTCCGAAAACGCAAAAAGCAACGGATATGATGACCGAGGCACCTGGAGAAGTTGATACCAGACAGCTCAAAGAACTGCACATCAAATTCGACCAATAGCTGAAAAAAGCTTGACGACTCACCCTTGTTAAAGACAATAGATCGCTGGCCAGTAAATCTACTTTGATCTTTTGGATTGCACATAGGTGTGTCTTGTTTTCATCTTTGCTTAAAAGCACAACGGAGAGGTTAAGCGATCGACCAAGTAGCCACCGATTTGGTTTGTTACTTGCTGTTCTGTACTTGGCTGTTCGCCGTTACAACACTGGCACATTGTGCTCCAAAACTGCTTTCGCAACACGCAACTTGATGCGTGTATTCTTCGTTGGATTTGCAACTCTCCTCGGTTGCAGTTCCGATCCAGTGCAATCTCAAAATGAAGCCCGAACGCATGTTGTTCACAAGGCCGTAACGCCTGCTCAATTACCAGCCATTCCCAAGGTTTATTTATCAACTGCCCATGCCAGGCTTTGTGAGTTGATGGTAGGGGATACGTTTTCAGATATTCTTTTGCCACTCGTGGGAGGAAAGCAAACCAAACTGTATTCGCTGCGCGGCCAGCAGGCCACAGTCATTCTCTTCTGGCAACCCGACCGCTGGATGGCGCATATGGCTCTGGCTGACCTGCAAACGGATATCGTCAATAAAATCAAGCCGGACCCGGCAGAAAACACACCCGACATCAGTGTCCTGGGGATTGCAGTCCGACAATCTGAACGCGACATCCAAGCTGCCCTTAAAAAATCAAACGCAAGTTTCCCACAGCTATTGGACTCCCAAGGCGACTTCTTTGAATCCGCTGGGAAATACGCACTCCCCAGAGTCTACGTCCTCGATGCAACGGGCAAAATTGTCTGGTTCGACATTGAGTACAGCGAAAGCACACGTCGAGAATTGGCACAAACGCTTTCTGTGTTAACAGGAAAATAGACACTCCTGGGCTCTGCGGGTTGGCTTGGCCATACTCCACGTCCCCCGAATCCTGGCGGATCCGGCTGCAAAGAGCTGATGTTCAAAGCGGTAGTGCGATTCCCCCATCCTATGTACTTTTCCTTACGACTACGTCCTCTACCAATTGATCTTGCCACTGACATACTAGTTGCTGCAATTCCAATGGCGTTTTTGTATTCAAGTCAAGGGCACGAATCTTTTCCAGTAGGGGATGTTCGGACGTTTCAAAAAGCGTCAATTGCAGAGACTGCCCATTGCCGGGTGCCGTCCGTTGAGATGCACCCTGTGCCTGCTCATGCGAGGGATCCCTGCGAAGGATGCTCTCACCGACCATCCTGTGGCTACTGCTTTCTGCTTTCTGATCTCCTGGCTGCGTTTCCAAGTGATTCAATATTTCTTTCGCGCGTTGGTTCACTTGCTGCGGGACACCGGCAAGTTGGGCAACGTGGATACCGTAACTCTTGTCGGCAGCACCTGGAACAATCTGGTGCAGAAAGACCACTTGATCTTCCCATTCCTGCACGGCAACATTGTGATTCGCAACACGAGACAATGTTTTATCCAATCGGGTCAGCTCGTGATAATGTGTCGCAAATAGTGTACGACAACCAATCTGGTCATGCATATATTCCACAATGGCCCAGGCCAAAGACAAGCCATCATAGGTACTTGTGCCACGACCAATTTCATCAAGAATGACCAGACTTCGTTCCGTAGCCGTATTAAGAATGCGTGCTGTTTCGGTCATCTCGACCATAAAAGTACTACGGCCTCTTGCTAAATCATCGCTCGCTCCAACCCGTGCAAAAATCCGGTCCGCAATTCCGATCTGGGCCTCCCGTGCAGGCACAAAACTACCCATTTGCCCCATCAGCGTGATCAATGCTACCTGCCGTATGTAGGTGCTCTTCCCAGCCATGTTGGGGCCTGTGATGAGCAGTACCGATGCGTCTGGTTCATCCGTTGATGCCGCCTCTCCACTCGCACCTCCAAACAAATTCCCCGCACAGTGGACTCCATTCGGTACAAAAGTCCCCTCATCTTCGGTTAGATCTAATACCGGATGCCGCCCATCCACAATATGCAAAAGGGATTCTTCGACGATCTGCGGACGGACGTAGTTCCGAGCACGGGCCAACTCTGCCAGCGAAGCGAACACGTCGACTTCGGCCAGAGCGGTTGCCGTTTCCTGCAATCTCACAGCAGCGGCAGCAACAAGCTCGCGAAGTTCAACAAATATTTCGTATTCCAGATCGAGACACTTCTCTTCTGCTGAAAGAACTTTTTCTTCGTACTCTTTGAGCTCCGGTGTAATGTAACGTTCAGCGTTCTTTAGTGTTTGTTTGCGTATGTAATCCGCGGGCACTTTGTCGCGATGCGCATGGGTGACTTCCAGGTAGTATCCAAATACCCTGTTGAAGCCCACCTTGATCGTTGGAATGCCCGTACTTTTGATGGCCTCAGCCTGATACTGGGCCATCCACTGTTTGCCTCCCTGCAGGAGATTGCGCTGTGTATCAAGTTCGCTATGATATCCAGGACGTATAAAGCCACCTTCCCGACTACTTAAGGGACAGTTGTCTTCGAGTGCCGCTTCTAAGCGGTCACGCACATCCTGGCAAAGATCAAGATTGTCTTCCAAGGTCTGCAAGCGAGTCGAATGCCTGTTTGATAGTTTTTCTTTTATTTCTGGGAGACAATGAAGTGTCCGCGCAACAAAGCTCAAATCGCGAGGTGTGGCGCGTCCTGTCGTCACACGCGCCAACAAACGCTGCATATCGTATGTTGCTCGCAAGGCTTCGCGCAACTCTCTGGTGAGCGAGGCATGTTCGAAAAACTCGCCCACAGCATCAAGTCGTGCATTGATTGTACTGCTTTGGGTGAGTGGGTTTGCCAACCAATCACCTAGCAACCGTGCCCCTGTTGAGGTAACCGTGCGATCGATCACACCAAGGAGCGAACCCTCGCGGCGACCGTCACGCAAGGTTTGCGTAATTTCCAAACTACGACGGGTGGCTTCATCAATTTCTAATCGCGTGCCCACATGGTAGGGCAACAAACGGTCGATATGTGCCAGAGATGTCTTTTGTGTTTCGTGGAGATAATCGAGCACCGCACCCGCAGCCTGCAGGGCTGGACTTTGCTGCTGTGTGAAACCAAAACCTTCAAGCGAATGGGTACCAAAATGCTTGGTCAGTACACCCGTAGCGGCTTGCTCACCAAAAGCCCATCCAGGTCTGCGCGTGACCATGCGTCCTTCAGTCCATTCGGCTGGCAAGTCCTGGGCATCTTCTGCCAGAAGAATTTCAACCGGAGCCACACGAGCCAATTCGTCCCCTAGCCGTGAGGCAGGGAGCTCGGCCGCTTCGAAGAGTCCCGTAGAAATATCTATCCAGGCCAACCCGTGGGAATCCATATTGGCAGGTGCAATGGCCAACAAATAATTACTCGCATGGGGGTCCAACAGGGCATCATCGGTAACCGTCCCACGGCTAACAATACGAGTGATGTCACGTTTCACCAAACCCTTGGCTTGCTTTGGGTCTTCAACTTGCTCGCATACTGCAGCCCGCAACCCTGAAGAAATGATCTTTGCCAGATAGCTATCAAGTTGATGGTGCGGAAAGCCAGCCATGGCAACCGGCTCTTTTCCCTTGTCACGGTCCCCTTTGTCACGACTCGTCAGCGACAAACCCAATACGCGTGCTGCCACTTTGGCGTCTTCGAGAAACAACTCATAAAAGTCTCCCATACGAAACAAAAGCAGCGCGTCACCGGCCGCCGCTTTGGCCTCATGGTATTGCTTCATCATCGGTGTTTGGGAAGCAGGCGTGGTAGCCATCAAATGCATCTCCGCTCGAAAATAGAGAGACGTTTATGCTAGCCCACAGAAGGCGGGAAGGGGAGGGGGGGGCATGGAATGTAGCCCGGAGAAGAAAAGCGGTTCAATAGTAACTAGGGGCCCGTACGTGCCGACTACTGCACTAGCTCTTCTTCCTCGCCACCTGCATTGATTTCCAACTCTCCGGTGTCTTCCAAGCGACGCACGATGTCGACAATTTCCTGCTGTTTACCTTCAACGACCGAAAGTTTGACAGCCCCGGAAAACTCCATTTCTTCTTTCAGCATCTCACCAGCACGTTGAGACATATTGCCAAATATTTTTTCTTTCAGATCCGGGCTGGCCCCTTTGAGTGCCAGGGACCATTGAGAACTCTCTACGTTCTTGAGCAGCGTTTGAATCTCTTTGTCATTGAACTTACCAATATCCTCAAAGATAAACATCAACCTGCGAATTTCTTCGACAAGTCCGGGGTCCTCTTGGGAGAGGTTTTCGAGTAATGTCCGTTCCGTCGTTCGGTCAGAAACATTCAGCATCTCGGCTACAGCTCCCACACCACCCGTGTTTTCGAAACTTTGGCTCATGACACTCGACATGCGTCTTTCGAGCCCCTGTTCCACCTGCTTAATGACCTCCGGGCTAGTTTGTCCCATAGATGAAATTCGTTGCACGACCTGCAGTTGCCGATCTGATGAAAGACCGCCCAAGATTTCTGCGCCAGACGCTGCTGGTAAGTGAGACAGTATGAGAGCAATCGTCTGTGGGTGTTCATCGGCAATGTAGGTAAGAATATTCTGGCTATCGATATGGCGCAAGAATGAAAACGGTACCTCTTCAATCGATTGGCAAATGCTGTCAATCGTATCGTTAGCATTCTTGCCAAGTGCTCTTTGCACTAATGCTTTGGCCCTGTCCAAACCACCCGCATCCGTACCCGCCATCCCTGGATTCGATTCGGCAAATTCCAAGATCACTTGTTCTTGCTCATCCGCTGTCGTGGATCGAAGCCGAGCAATCGAAATAGAAACCTGTTCGACTTGCTTGGTATCTAGCAGAGCCATCACGCTCGCAGCTTCCTCTTCGGGTAGCGCGGTAAGCAAAACGGCCGCTTTATGGATATCTGACATGGGACACCAAACTCAATTAAGGACAGACAACAAGCACACGTTCGCATCTGCCAGCACGGATATTCATCCGTTTGATCGCGGAGCGGCCAATGTGCTTACCTGGCAAGGCCCGATACAGCGCAGCCATCGATGTACTTAGACTGCTGCTCCACTAGCAGTTCAAGCAATCGGGACTGAACAGTACCCTAGCACTTGAAATCGGCGTTAGCGATTAAAGGACTTGAGTAGACTCTAACGATCGGGAAGAATTCGATAAAACAAAGAACTCAATGGTAGCATTGCATTCGCTTCGGCAGAAGAAAACGGCTCCATTGGACTGGTCAAATGTCTCCATTCTCCGGGAACTCGCAGATCCCCCACTGTCCATCGCACTCATCGACCTCCACGCTCAGATAAGCAGGGCGTGCCCCCGTACGTTCCTGAAGAGCCGTGCATAGCAGTCGTCCAATATGGCGTGCTAGAAGTTCTGCCGTAGTATTGGCCACAGGCAACAGGACACAATCCTGTCGCGGAAAGACCCAGCGCCGTTGACCGTGGGATACTTCAACCTCGTTGTCTTCCGCACTCACGACAATTGTTGGATGCCCCGTTGGCAAGAGCATACGATGATCCAACTGCTGTAGAATCTGCTGCAAGGCATCACCAATCGCTACGAAATCAATCACATATTGATTCTCATCCAGCGGCCCTCGTACTTCGGCCGCAACGTGGTAATTATGACCATGCAAAGGCTCACACATATCACCATTATAAGTAATAAAATGTGCGGCACTAAACACGTGTCGCTCTTTTTCAATACGTACACGATAATTTTCAGGCATAGTAGAATCAACGCAGAGGACGTGGGCTTGTTGACAGCAGCGCAATTAATCTTACCGAGCCCGCGCCGCCGTCAATAGTACCTGTACGATTCGATCAAGAGTCCCTCAAAAAAAACTTACCGGCCATTCAATCCGCTGATCCCGTAATAAGACGAATATACCTCCTGCAATCAGATCAGCAGACGTACCAGGATTGAGTCGATGGCCATCACTCCGGAGCCAAAAGTCGAGTTCTTTGATGGCTGCCTCATAGGGAGCCTCGCCAGGCCTACCCGTTTCGAGCACCTCGGCAGCCCGCTGGGACACCTGTTGGGCTACCCGGGAACCGCATTTGCGTGAGATCAAGCTATCATGAAAACTCGCCAACTGCGTGAGGTAAGCATGGACAATCGCCCCTCCCAGTGGATTACCAAGTTGGTAACATTCCAGAATTTGGGTGGCAATGCAAAAAACTTGCTCGAAATTGTTGACGTACTGCCTGGCTATCAAATCACGTTCGGATGCTAGCCGCATGGCTTCCACAAGAGGTGGATACGACGAGTTGGTTGCATGAACATCGGCTGACTCGACACGCCCAAGACCAGCAGGTTGGGCCCGTTTTATTGCTTGATAAACGTGCTCTGTGTCCTGAGGGCTAAGTTGCTGCAGAACCTCGCCAATTCCTTGTGGGAGTCTTTTTTCCTGTGGAACGGCGGCCAGTGGCGCCAGTAGCAAGAGGATTCCTAGATTTGTGTTTGAGCGTACAGCATCATGGGTAAGCTCGACTGCTTGCAGTACAGTCTGGCCCACACCAAGGGTGCAAACCTGTTCTAGTACAGGGCCCACCAGGACGGCACTCGTCAAAAAGTCCGTGTAGCTGACATCCTCAAAATCCGCCCCCGGATAGACATTTCCTGGCTTGGGAGCCGTTGCTTCCCAGAGGCAGGCCAACGATGCAACTATTCCGCAAGAGAGTGGAAATCTGGTCGTTGAGTATACATTTCCCGGGTTCATGCTTCAGCAGTACGTTGTAACCAATCTTCCAGAAAGGACAGTGCCTCCGCAGGGGCATCTTCCACAACCCAGTGCCCCACGTCCACCAGTCGTTGCACTTCTGCTTGGGGCCATATTTCACAAAACTTATCCAGACACGCGGGCGTGAAACACCAATCGCGCATTCCCCAAGTCAAGAGAACTGGCAGAGTTGTCAGTTTTGGCAGCCCCGCTTCGATGTCTACCAGCGTTTGCCAGGAGGGATGCCTGGAAGACAGAGGAATATCCTTAACAAATTGATACACGGCTCCCCGTTGTCGCATATTGCAGTAAGGCGCCAAATAAGCCTGGGCAACCTGGGAATCGAGATGTGGCGATCGTGATAAAGTCATCTTGAGTGCTGCCCGCGAAAAGGCGTTGGCCCCCTGAACGGCCAGACGCCCCACCACGGGCCATCGGCAGACACGAATGCGCCAAGGAATGAACCAAGGGGGAAATGCGCCCGTATTGAACAAGGCTATTCGATTAAAATGGTCGATTTTTTGAAGTACTGCCCACAGTCCAATCGCCCCCCCCCAATCCTGCGCAACGAGCGTGATTCGCTTCAGATCCAGGTCTTCGACAAGTTGTACCAAATTCTGAATGTGGTCAGATATTCGCAATGGATGAGGCTGCAAATCACTACCCCCACACCCCAGATGATCAGGAGCAATGCAGCGGTATTTGCTACGCAAAGCCAAGATGAGCCGACGCCAATGGAAGGACCAGGTGGGGTTGCCATGCACAAATAACAGTGTGGGGGGATTTTCATCAGCCCTTTGGCCGGAGTCGGGGAGGTATTCGTCAAGGTAATGGTATTGCCTGCCACCAATAGGCCTGAAATGGGACTCGAAGGGGTAGAGGTCTCTCCAAGTTGCTGATTGAAAATCGATCATCGACTGGTCACCGGCTGCTAAAAATCAAAGCACAAACCACTACGTTAAGTATGCTCCCCTGAATCTGCAATCCAAAAACCACTTTCTTGACACCTTTGACGAGATGCCTTCAGAAGCGTACAAAGGAGGCATTGAGCAGAAGGGGATCTTGGGGCTACCGACGAGGGGCCTCTGCAATGGGGGCCTTGCGAACCTGGTCAGGGTGGAAACACTGCAGCCATAAGCTTGTGCTTCTTTGTGTGGGGGCCTCTCGTCGGTAGTCGCGTGACGCTTTTTTACTAGCCGATGGCTATGTAGCTGAGCTGAAGGCTCTGTTGCTGAAGGCTCTGTTGCTGAAGGCTCTATATAATTTTTGCGATTCGAATCTTAGGATGTGGTCCCTTATTCGATGAGCCGTATGGAACTTGGCAAGACACACGGCTTTTTTCTACAAGAATAATAGCCTCGGTTCTACAAGAGAACTGCAAAGTCCTTTTTCTAGCCACGTTGTACACAAAGGCCACAAAAGAAACAGGATCAAAACCTTGGAAATCCGCGGTAATTTAAATGACGCAAACTTTGTGTTTTTAGTGACCCTGGTGGTTTTTAACTTTGCAGTTCTCCTGCTTCGGTCCTACTCAATAAATAGTTTCGAGCTTCGATGACTGATACTCCTGAACCTAGCCTTGAAATCAGTAATTCTGACAAAAATGACCAGGAATATGTCGTTGTTGCCAGACGCTATAGACCGCAGACCTTCGAGGAACTGATCGGTCAGCAACATGTTTCGCAAGCACTTTCCAAAGCCATTGCCAGTGGCCGTGTTGGCCATGCTTATCTCTTTACCGGGGCGAGGGGGTGGGCAAAACCTCGGCAGCCCGAATTCTTGCCAAGGCACTCAATTGCTCTCAAGGCACTTCTCCAACTCCCTGCAATAAGTGTGAGCTTTGCCAAAGCGTAAGCACGGGAGACGATGTTGACGTATTGGAGATCGACGGTGCGAGTAATCGGGGAATTGACGAAATTCGTCAGCTCCGACAAAACGTCGCCATGCGACCAAGCCGAGCCCGCTTTAAGATCTACATCATTGACGAAGTCCATATGCTTACCAAAGAGGCCTTCAATGCGCTTCTAAAAACGCTCGAAGAACCGCCGGAGCACGTAAAATTCATTTTCGCAACCACTGAGCCAAATAAGATTCCGGTTACTATTTTATCGCGTTGCCAGCGATATGATTTTGCAGGTATCGAGACGGCCAGCATTCAAGCACGATTGCAACAGATTGCACAAAGCGAAGGTGCCACTGCCGAAGAAGATGCCCTGCATATTCTGGCCATGCGTGCTGCTGGTTCCATGCGTGATAGTCAGTCCCTCCTTGAACAATTGCTCTCTACGGGCACGCAGACAATTACATCGGCTGATGTAACAACCATGCTGGGCATCGCTCCGGCAACCCGATTAAGCCAGCTCGTTGCTCCACTTGTCCAACACGATGCAGCACGTGCATTGGTTGAACTGGAAAGTGCAATTGCTGAGGGGGCCGAGGTAAGCCAGCTTTTGGATCAGTTGCTTGGCTATTTCCGAGATGCCATGACCCAGGCCGTTGGCTGTGATCCGGAGCGCATGCTCAATGCACTACCGGGGCAATTTCGTGAAATCCAAAATATTGCTGAGCAGTTGGGTATCCAGACGCTTTTGGCAATCGTACAAATACTTGACCAAACGGCGGCGCGCATGCGAGTCAGCACACACGCGCGTACATTGCTCGAAATGGCTCTTGTGCGGATTTGTCACCTTGAAAATTTGGACGACTTGGCGGACCTCATCCAACAATTAAAAACCTCCCCCACTGCTGCAGTACGGCCTACCACTCCCAAAACCCTCGTAAAAAAAAACGGCCCTGAAATCGCAACCACGGGTCGGGACACAGACCCGACTCCTAACGACTCTCCTACTACCTCTTTGGCGGCTGCACCGCCTTCTCAGGGCACTTCCAATGCGGGCCCGGGTTCCCCTTCCGCTGACTTATCCCCACAGAAGGTTGCCACCGAGCACGCCAGCAACGTCCCTTTGCAGCCACCTGCAAGTGCTGCTGCTCTTGCCGAAGAGATTCCGCCTACAAAGGCCATGGATACCCTGACCCTTTCACCAGACAATGCCGAATCTATCTGGAAACGTACTCTGGAATCACTCACGGGTATGCTGATGGATCACGCAGCCGAGGCCGACGAGGTTCTCGTTGATGAGCAGGGCCGTTTGAAACTCTACTTTGCCGAGAATTTCCATCGAGAGTACTGCGAAAAAGCAAATAACCGCACACGCCTGGAAAACGCCTTGCAAGTCACTTGCGGTACCAAAGTTGTCCTTGTACTACACACGCGTAACCGAATCGCTTCTCCACAGCAACCCAAAATTAAAACGAAATCCCGTCGGCAACAACAGGCGGACCTAGCCACGCGACCATTTGTGAAACAGGCGATGGAACTCTTCGACTGCGACCCGACACAACTTCGCTACGTACCGCCCGAGAAAAAAGCGCCCACGTAAATGAATCTCGCGACCTGCTCCATGGAATAGATTTTTCAGCACCAATAATTATCAGGCAATCCTCAAACTAAAAGGACTCCCATGTTTAAGGGCTTAGGAAATATTGGCAATCTCATGAAACAGGCCCAGGAAATGGGCAGCAAAATGCAAGAGCTTTCGGATGAGCTCAAGAAAAAACGCGTCACCGGTAGCGCTGGTGCTGACATGGTCGAAATCGAAGCCAATGGGTTGGGAGAGGTCTTAGCAGTTCGTATCGATCCAAGTCTAATCGAAAAAAAGGATCGTGAATTGCTTGAAGACTTACTGCCTGCAGCCTTCAATTCGGCACAAGCCAAGGCCAAACAGCTTCATGCCGAACAAATGCAATCCCTCACAGGCGGACTCAATATCCCGGGCCTCAGCGATGCGCTGGAACAAACGGGTGAAAACCCACTCACCGATTAAAGCCTGAATACTCAACCCATTTGGCCAAAAATCTGCAGGTTTCAACGCCAGGTGCCTCTCAGGAAACTTAATCCGGGCTAGCCGCAAGGTAGAATTGCCAGGGATTCCATGTTTTGCTGCGCCTGATAGCAGCGGGTAACTCCAGCAATGCTTCTGGTGACGCTTTACTGCGAAGTTTGACCTTCGGCGGGGAACTGCATTATGCTACAGAAGGTTCGTAAAAGCTGATTATCCTTTATTTCCAGTACCCAAAAATCAATTCCATGCGACTATCCTTTGGCCAACAAATGCAGATGGCTCAAAAGCAGGTGCTAGCACCGCGGATGATCCAGTCGATGGAGATCCTGCAGTTGCCAATCATTGCTTTGCAGGAACGCATTGAACAGGAAATGGAAGATAATCCTGTGCTCGATCAGGTTGAGCCCACAGGTGAATTAGAAACATCCCTGGAAGATAAAGTCAGCCCGGACGCTCCCAGTGAAGCAGAGCGCGAATTGGTTGTTAAGGATGACACGAATAACGAAGAAGATTTTGAACGGCTTATGAATATGGCCGAGAATCTTCCTGATGATTACGAAGAGCGGAGCCGTCCTTCACGTGGACAAATAGATGCTGAATCTGACCGTCGTCACGATGCGATGGCAAACATGGTCTCGCGTCCCGAATCATTATTGGACTACTTGCAGCATCAATTGAGTTGGTACGATTTGGAAGATGATCTGCGTCACATGTGCGAGCGTGTGATTTATAATCTTGACAGCAATGGCTACCTCAAAGCACCCCTGGAAGAATTAATCACTGCTCCTCCTCTGGATCTCAATGGCGATGCCAGTACGTGGCAAGAAGAGCAACTCAAATTGGCAGAGAAAGCCCTGGCCATTATCCAGCGGTTAGATCCTCCTGGCGTGGGAGCTCGGTCCCTTAAAGAATGCCTCTTGATGCAACTTACACCGGGACTTTTATTTTATGAAGAGCTTCAAGTGCTCATCGAAAACCACCTGGAAGACCTAGAAAATAATCGCCTTCCTCTTATCTCAAAGAAAACAGGATTTTCGATCGAAACGATCAAAGAATCCTGGGAAGATTTGCGCACTTTAAAGCCCAAGCCAGGTTCGGAGTTCAATGAAAACTTTGCTCCCACCGTTACGCCAGACGTCTACATCGACCGCCTGGAAGAGGGTGGCTACGAAGTACGACTGGAGGATGGAGATTTGCCATCACTCTACATTAGCCCAAGCCATCGCGCCATGCTGCAGCAAGCAATTGCTACCGATGATAAAGAAACTTGTGAATACATAAAAAAGAAAATTAATGCTGCCCAATGGCTTATTGAAGCGATCGAGCAGCGTCGCAGCACTCTGACACGAGTTGTGCAGGCAATTGTTGATCATCAAATCAAATTCTTGGACCAAGGCCCCGAGTTCATTGAACCTCTTAAAATGCAGCAAGTCGCTGACAAAGTGGGCGTGCACGTCACGACCGTCAGCCGTGCCGTTGATGACAAATGGATGGCATCGCCGCGTGGCATATTTCCGCTCAAGCGATTTTTTGTTGGCGGGACGACAAGTGCCGACGGCGAAGAGGTGGCCTGGGACAAAGTCCGGTTGAAATTACAGGCGATTGTGGACGGAGAAAACAAATCCAAGCCCTTTAGCGACGACGCACTTGTCGAGGAATTGGCGAAACATGGTATCAAGGTTGCTCGTCGTACTGTGACAAAGTACCGCAAGGCCATGAATATTCTCAGCAGTCGACAACGACGCGACTGGACAGAAGCGAAAAAATAACGCTCCACTAAACAGCCTCGACATGCAATCCCCGCTTGAGGCGTTCGTGACGGCGCACGCCGTCAATCATATCGGCGATCCTATTGACGTCTTCTATACCGGGCAATTCAATTTTTGGATGGGACTGATCGCTTGAACGGATACAAACCGTACCCACACCAACCAATCGTTCTACCAGACCTTGATGGAACGAAACATCATCAATATCTATAGCCTCAATGCAATTGATCTCTCTCCACAACAAACCTCTTTCATGGATAAATCGTTGGTTGGTAAGGTAATAATGCTCACTCAGTTGTCGGATCCACAGCTGAGCCAATAAACCTAGCCAAACCAATACAATCACAACCAGACTGGTAAGCCAACCCGGCCCACTAAAGCGAGAAATGGCGGCTACAAAAAACATTTCCAGCGAAAAGGCAACGGCCCCCAGCCAGGAACCAACCATGGACTTTTTAGAAAACTTGCCTTGCCATAATTCCTGCTCGGGTTCATT
>PATG01000116.1 GCA_002713555.1 Planctomycetaceae bacterium | reverse complement strand
GAATTCCAGGTGAGATATTAGCTTACAAAAAAAGAGCCCGGAATTTAAATTCCGGGCTCTTTTTTTGTAAGCTAATATCTCACCTGGAATTCGTGATCTTCACGCTTCACATTTCAATCTTCCACCCTGGGCACTCATGTCGAATGGCATGAGTGCTCACTTGTTCTTTTCATACACCTCTTTTTGGTCGAGGAACCTTGTCCCCCGTTTTTTTCTTACCCCGTTTCCGACGACCTTTTTGGCCAACTCGTTCACGCACTGAATCGACAGGTTGCCCTACCGATTCTCTCATCTGCTCGATCCGGTCGCGAATGACACCTGCTCGTTCAAACTCCAATGACTCTGCGGCATTGAGCATTTCGGACTCAAGTTCTGCAATATATTCTTCGGTAATGTATTGTATATCGTCCGTACGCCCGACGGCAGCATTTGCCTGCTCATGGGCAGATGCTTCTGCTTCAATTCCGCGATGAATGGCTTTGCGAATTGTTTCTGGTTGAATGCCATGTTGCGTATTGTACTCTTCTTGCAATTTTCTCCGTCTTTTGGTTTCGTCAATCGAACGCTGCATCGATTGTGTCATTTTATCTCCGTAGAGAATGACCTTTGAGTTTATATTGCGTGCTGCCCGGCCAATTGTTTGCATCAATGAGGTTTCGCTGCGTAAAAATCCTTCTTTATCAGCATCCAAAATGGCCACAAGCGATACTTCCGGAAGGTCGAGACCTTCACGTAGCAAGTTAATGCCGACCAGAGCTTCAAACTTGCCTAGGCGTAAATCCCGCAGCAGTTCTACTCTCTCAAAAGCGTCTAATTCGCTATGCAACCATTTGCATAAAATACCCTGTTCGCAGAAAAAGTTTGCCAGATCTTCCGCCAGGCGTTTTGTGAGCGTCGTCACCAAGACCCGTTCTCCAACACTGGCCCGCTCTCGAATCTGTTCCAGCAAATGTGGAATTTGTCCACTGGCAGGTATCACTTCAATGTGGGGGTCTAACAAACCGGTGGGACGGATCACCTGCTCGACAACTTCTCCACCCGTTTGTTGCAACTCGAATTCTGCGGGAGTTGCCGAAACATAAATCACCTGATTCATCTTTTGCTGGAATTCCTCAAATTTCAAAGGCCGATTATCCAGAGCACTTGGCAATCTAAAACCATGTTCCACAAGTGTCGTTTTACGGCTACGATCACCGGCATACATCGCACGAACCTGGGAAACCGTGGCATGCGACTCATCGATAAATAACAGGTAATCTTCGGGAAAGAAGTCGAGCAACGTGGTAGGTGGTTCGCCCTCTGCTCGTCCCGCCAGGATACGGCTGTAGTTTTCAATACCTGGGCAGTACCCTACTTCCAGCATCATTTCTATATCAAACCGAGTCCGTGCATTGATACGCTGCGCTTCCAGCATACGTCCGTTACTCCGGTATTGCTCCAATCTCCCCGAAAGCTCTTTACGGATTTGATCGACTGCATTCTCAATGCGTTCTTCGGGCAAAACAAAGTGCTTGGCGGGATAGACATACATCTCTTGAAGTGTGTTTATAGTTTCGCCCGAAGTGGGGTTGATAATTGCCAGTCGTTCAATCTCATCCCCCCAAAATTCCACACGAAAAGCAAACTCCTCGTAAGAAGGCCAGATTTCGACGCAGTCGCCGCGAACTCGGAATTTTCCTCTTGCCGGGTCGGTGTCGTTCCGTTCGTACTGAATATCTACCAGTCGAGAAAGCACATCATCTCGGTCAATATTTTGGCCAACGCTAAGACCAACCATCATAGCCTTGTAATCTTCAGGCGATCCCAAGCCATAAATGCAGGAAACACTTGCCACCACAATTACATCTCGTCGACTGACCAATGAACTAGTAGTCGCCAAACGCATCCTATCGATCTCTTCGTTGATTGACGCATCCTTCTCGATATAGATATCACGCTGGGGAATATAAGCTTCTGGTTGGTAGTAGTCGTAGTAACTGACAAAGTAGCTCACTGCATTGTGCGGAAAAAATTCCTTAAACTCTGAGTAAAGCTGTGCTGCCAAGGTTTTGTTATGCGAGAGCACTAGAGTGGGACGCTGCACCTGTTGGATGACATTGGCCATCGTAAACGTCTTGCCGGAACCGGTAACGCCCATGAGGACCTGTTCCTGCTGTTGGTCCTGCAAACCTTTAACGAGCGCACCGATTGCGGCTGGCTGATCCCCGGCGGGTTGGAAAGGACTGACGAGGTCAAATGGCATGATTGAAATGGAACAGGGGTTAGCGAAGCGGTATGGCGATTCCCTCATTAAACCACAAAGGCAGAAAAAAGACGACCGGCAGATTTAAGCCACCACGAAACATCCCGGAACGAGAAGGTAGTGTCTTCCTGATTCCCCTCACACCTTCAGTCCTGCTTTGCTGAGATTGGCAGGAGATAAGGCCGGATCTTTGCTAGCGTTTTAGGGCCAATTCCATTCACCCGTATCAGGTCATCGATTTGCTCAAAAGGTCCATTCAGGTTGCGCTCCGTGAGGATCCGACGTGCCATGGTCTCACCCAGGCGAGGTAACTGAATAATCTCAGGCAATTCGGCCTCATTAATATCCACCAGGTACTGTGCGCTGAGTGGCGGAGCTCTGTCGATTTCGATAAGATCACCTCGGTGTCCGCCCTGATACCACCAATAACTCAAGCTCATCACCAGGAGCGATATGGCCACTACGAGCATACTGCCTTGATCCGAAGGTTGGATCCATGGTTCGGGTGTTTTTTTAGCAGTTGTTTTTCCCATAGTGGGTTGTGTCACGCCTATTGAGAGAGGAATAAAAGTAAGACCGGGGAGTCCAGCATTGCCAGGATAGAAAGGAAAATCCGGTTCTGTACCATGGAAAGCCGTGCTGTGAAATAAGCCGTGCTGTGAAATAAATAGTACGGCGAATCTGGCACTCCCACTCATCCCCAACAATATTCCCACAGTATACAGGATTAAGACCACATGCCCAATTTTTTACAAATTGAATGGGACCAGAAGCTAGAGAGGGCATGCCGCGCTGTAGTGAAGTTAGCTCGTGCAGAAGATTTAGACGAGCAACAAGACTTGACGACGGTAGCTTTGGTTCCTGCAGATCAGCGCGGAGCGGCAACTGTGGTGAGCCGAGAGTCGGGTGTTGCAGCAGGACTCGCTTCAGCAGAAATAGTCCTCGAAGAGTTCCAGGCGGATCTTCGTGTGACCAGCCAGATGTCCGACGGAGATCAATTTGCAGCAGGAACGTCACTTTTAAGTCTTGAAGGGAACGTGCGCGACTTGCTTACTGCTGAGCGGACATTGCTTAATTTACTTTCGCGCTTGATGGGCATCGCCACACTGGCCAATCGTTATGCAACAGAATTATCAGGCACTAAAGCCCACATTTATGACACCCGCAAAACAACACCCGGATGGCGACGACTCGAAAAATACGCGATCCGCTGTGGTGGAGCACGAAATCACCGCTGTGGGCTTTATGATGCAATATTGATTAAGGACAACCATCTGGCCCAACGTGGCACTGATGCAACCGATGTGGCTAGTGCTGTTCAAGAAGTTTACAATTTTCTGGAGAAATCAAACCTCAGCCAGATACCTGTAGAAGTTGAGGTGGATTCTCTGGATCAGCTCATGGACGTCTTGCCTGCCAAGCCCCACATTGTATTACTTGACAATATGTCTACAGGCATGCTTTACCAGGCGGTGCAGTTGCGTGACAAAATTGCCCCTCAAGTAGAATTAGAAGCTTCTGGTGGGATCCAATTTGAAGATTTGCGAAAAATCGCAGCCACGGGAGTAGAACGAATCAGTGTGGGCGCTTTAACTCATTCAGCCCGTTCCCTCGACATTGGCCTGGACTGGCTAGTCTGATCGTAGCGAACGGACCGGTGAAGCATTGTTACAGTAAGCATTCTGAATGACTCTAAAGTTGCGTCCATGCTTCCTGAGTTGTAGTCCGAGTTGTATTTTTGCAACATCCAGATGGGATTGAAACACTATTCCATGAGGACCCGATAAAGAACGCAAATCCAATTTGACAGTGCGTTTGACCAACCTACTGTTTTATAGCTTGGCCCGTTTGGGTAGGAGCACCAAGACACGACGCGGCGGGGTACGCTAGGAGCAAGAGGGGGACCCGCCGCGTCTTTTTTTTGGCTATTTGCTACTGCCAGGACGATCGGAAAGGACCTTCCTAAAGCCTCCTAGGGTCCCTTGGAGGAGCCCGATTAGCGGGCCAGATACAACCCGAGAAATGGCCTTTGGCTTACTTTTCTGGTGTTTTATTGGCAATTTGTTTGACAGCAGGCCCCACAGCTACTACAATCGGGGCTGCGGGATCTGTTCCCTGCGTAAATAGTATATTTTCACTTTTTTTAAGGGTTGTGAACTTCATGAACATTCGACTGGCGAAGGGTCAAGTTGGCTCTATCGCTGTCCGAACAGGCCCGTCTTGGTTAGACACCGCGGAAAGCCTGAGTTCACAACACCATCTTCTTTGCTGATCCCCAGTATCCTGACTGATAATCAGTCTTTTGGACATTGGGCCTGATCGGTCGCCTTGGCAGATGGGTTTCTCAGGTGCTTTGTTTCCTCAGGTGCTTTGTTTTCTTAGGTAATTTGGTCCTTAGGGAACTTCGAACTTTTCCAGGATAGGCTTCAGGGTAGATCGTTTGTTCTTGTTGCCTGACGCAATCGAAAAGAACAAATATTCAAGCCCTTCTCGGCCAGCTAGATAGCCTGCTTGATGCGCTCCTAATGCGCATGTGCACAGAGGATTTGTCGGCAAGTATCGCCGCCTGCACCAACTCGTCATTCGAATGAGGTCCCTCGGTACTGCCGTTTGGCCCGACTTCTTGAAGTTTGCTCCTGACTTTGGAGATCACCTCACGCCTTGCATGCAAATGCCAGTCGTTGTGATCAGGAGAAACATCATGAAAACAAAAAAATGCAAATTTTGGAATGTCACATTTATTGTGACGGTGCTACTTATTTCATCCTCAATCGTCCAAGCCCAAAGTTCGCTTGGGATGTTCCATGTGGATTTCAATGCGAATCCCGGCATACTCGCGTCCGGTGGCAGTTCTGAAGCCTTCAGGAGTGCTGGGTGGAACTCTCAGACATCCCTGACCATGGACTTTAACTCCGTCGCCCTACGTATCTACAACGATGCCAGTTCCACTACAAATCTTACCGAGTTTGCACTTACCATCGGCGATGTCCGTTTTAATTTTGCAAACTTTATGCAAACGAATGACTTACTATTGCCTCCTGATGCTACTTGTATAGCAGCTGGGGCGGTCGCTGGTAATGACCATATCATTCCACTGGATTATGTCACTGCTATGGCGACAACCCTTGGACCTAATCCAATGACTGTTGCGGCTGGAGACGATGCTGCGGATCGCGTGGTGATAAACTTTGGAAATGGTGGAATAGCACCAGGATATTCAGCCTTATTCGAACTCCGATTCGAATTTGACGACAGTATTCCGATTGCAAATCGCCCCACAAGCGAACCACTCTTAGGCATCAACAACAGTATATTCCCACAACATTTTCCCTCCTATCAGCGAATCCTGTTTGATTCGGATACACCCAATCCGACCTTTTACAGTGATCTGATTGACCTGGTCGATTCATCGGACAATGCAATGTTGAGCGCCACCTTCGCCAACGGAGAACAGTCGGCTCCCCAAGCACTTCCCGACCAGATCGGTTTCGCACTCTCATCGTTTGTAGATCCCAGCCATCCCAGGCCGAATTTTATTACACCGTCGGCGAGTGGAATTGCTGGTATGATTCCGGAACCCATGTCTTGCCTACTGTTCTTGACTGGTGCTTTGGGATTATCAACCAGAAGATACCGACCCGCATGCTAGTCCACGAATCTGATTCTTATGCCTAGCCCGCATCCGTAGCAGATGTCGACAGACTTCTGGATCTTTCGGATTGTCATAGTCTTGCTCGGCGCCTACCGAATCCTGACATACCCAGCTGGCATGCCAGCAAACAACTTGCGGTCTCCCACGACGGAACGCGTAGAATGCGCGGCCTACTTGTGTTCCTATCTTGCTAGCATCACAGTCATTAGGTTGTTTCGTCTTTCTGGCAATCTGTACCGTATACGTAATCTTATTTGCTTAAAGCACTTCTACGGATAATTCCGAAAAAAACGAAAGTATCGATCGTCCGGTTACCGATTGATTGCTTTGAACGAAGTATCGAAGTTGCGGTGAGTGCTGAATCTTAATCTGCATTTATCCACCTGTTCATCATGAGGCTAGTAATCATTCTGGCTAAGCAAATGAAGTTTGAATGCACGGGCGTGTTGAGTGGACGCTAGGAAACGTAATTTCAAACTCTGCCAGCTAGGGGTGTATTTAGAGCCAGAATAGACGTGGATGAAATATGTCGGCTGAAGAACAAGCGTTCAAACAACTATCAATTTTACATAGGCATGTGGCCTGAATAGTCGCTCGTTACTCGATCATTCCTTGAGGGGGGAATCGCAATGAAACGAGATTTTAAGTCCTATGCTGCACTAGCTGTATGCCTTTGTCTGTTTAGTACACAATTTGCAAGTGCGCAAAGTCAGCTTGAATATCAATCAGCCGTCAAGGCCTCTGAAGAAGCAGTGACATCGCTAGCTTCCTACAATAGCTTTGAGCCCGATGGTGGTGGCAATTACGAATTCGTATCATGCAGAGACGAATCTTATAATTGCGAATCTTTTTGTTGCAACGACTGTTGTGAATGCGATAGTTGCTGTGGGTGCTGCTCTGGATCGAATGGTCTTTTATGTCGACCGGGACAGTTTTTTGTGGCCGCTGAATATCTGCATGTACGCTCCACTTTTAGTGAGTCTGTTGCATACTTGACCCAAACACAAGCTGTGGCAAGCGGAACCACCATTTTGACCAATGTCTTTACCGAATTGGAATACGATTACGAACCCAGCTATCGAGTTTACGGAGGCTACCGCCTTTGTGATTGCGGTGGAGTCGTTCAATTTGGATACACAAATTTTGATAGTAGTGCAAATGCCACAGGAATCGCCCAACTCGATACCGTAGTGCTTGCTCCCGATAAAGTAAACTCTCTATCTTCCGGAACAGCCGTCGTCGTCAATAGTGGTGTACGTGCACAATCATACGATCTGGCTTTTTCGAAGACCATTCCCTTGGGATGCCCACCCAATGTTCCCTGTGGTTGCCAGGATACATGCTGTGATGACACCTGTTGCGATGAGTGCTGCTGTGGTGGATGGTGTCCTGGATGGGATATTACCTGGTCCGCTGGAATTCGCTATGCCGAGGTAGATTGGAATCGAGATCACAATCAGGTGGATACGACTACCCAAGTGGTGGGGAACACTTCTTCCACAGTACTTGATTTCGAAGGGGGTGGGCCTAGATGGAGCCTCGAAGGGCGTCGCTATCTCGGGAAAAAGCAACATTTTGATCTATTTCTTAAAGGCGATGTTTCTCTTCTGCTGGGAAACATAGGAATCACCAATACAAGAGCGACTGTCGTTGGCGGGACACCCATCGCGATCAACACCACAATATTTGATTCCACACAAATTGTACCTGTGCTTGATATTGTCGCCGGTGGAACAGCCTATATCACAGATCGTTTGACCATTTCGGGAGGTTATTTATTCTCTGCCTGGCATGACTTGGGTATGCGGGACACTTTTGCACTTCTCAATGATCCGGAACTTCAGGACCCAACTGATATCACGTTTGACGACGCGAATATTCTTGGTTTCGACGGCTTCTTTGTCCGAACCGAGTTTTCCTTCTAAGACGGTTCTATGATTTTTTTGCAAATAAAGCCTTGGGGATCGAACTCCGAGGCTTTATTGCCATAGTATTACGGAGACTCTGCAGTCACACGGAACCCCTTTTTCACGTTTTTTGGCAATGGGTTCCTTATTCCTCCTACCGAAATCCCATTATGAATCCAACCTTACCATCGATTCTATTTCTCTGTACGGGCAACTCTTGTCGCAGCCAGATGGCTGAAGGATGGGCCAAACATTTTCACCAAGATCGTTTTGCAATTTATTCCGCCGGCATCGAATCGCATGGACTCAATCCCCAGGCAATTGTGGTTATGCAGGAAGAAGGTGTCGATATTGCTAGCCAACAATCTCAACAATTAGAGCAACTGAGTGGAATTGACTTTGATCTGGTCATTACCGTCTGTGGCCATGCCGATAAGAATTGTCCCGTCTTACCGACAGATTGCCTGAAGTTACACGTTCCCTTCGATGACCCGCCGGCTCTAGCCCGCATTGCGGCTACCGAAGAAGAAGCATTAGGCCATTACAGACGGGTGTGCAATGAGATCCGTGAATTTGTTGAAAGACTACCCGAAGTTTTGGGTAAAAAATTCTCTTCCTCTGCAGCTATCGATGAAGACTGTGATTAGAGTCGACCCAACATTCGCTCACGACGCGAACGGCGGGCTGCACGCAAACGGGCTCGACGCTTGGTCTCGCTCGGTTTCTCATAAAACTCACGAATTCTGATTTCTTTTTTGATGCCACTCCGCTCGACCAACTTGCGGAATCGACGTACAGCCTCCTGTGCAGTCTCTTTGTCCCGTAAAGTTAACTTGACCAACTCAATTTCCTTTCGATCGTTACTGGAGAGTCGGGCAGGTGCCTGCCGCAACCCGTTATGTGCAAACGCTTAAGGTACCATCCGTCCAAGCTTGCGCCCAGCCCGCCAGAGGGATTCCTAGGCCGATTTCCTTATCCAAAGCCGTTTTGGTCGAGTTTATCACTGGGGCAGACCTGGAAAGCTATGCGAGGTACTTCCGTTATATTCGTCACAACCGCATATTGGACATAAAGATAAGGCTACTTGGGGGTGCCCAGACTCCATCTACCGGCATCTGACCGCCGATGGGACGTTAGTACCTCCTAATTCTTGGTTTCCCCAGAGTAATTTGAATGTCCGAGCTCGTTCCCAGCGATATTATTGAAAAGCTGGCTCAGAAGCATGATGAGCTCATCGTTGAATTGGATGCTCTCAATGCGCGTCTCGAGCAGGCACTCGGTTGCTTTGCTAAACCGACAGAACAAGACGCGGCTGATTCCTGTGTGGATGAAGTAGAAGAGCAGGGGGCTACTGCCTGAGAAACCCGACCGGGTTTTTCTCAGGAGCTCCTGTATCCAAGGCTAGGATCCCACCCTGTGTCGGGCTGGTGATTTATTTTCGTCGGTCCAGGTGTCCCGACTTGCTAATAGCTCGCAGCAATCTTAGTCCCAACACCGCGCTGAGCCCCAAGCCGAGGACTCCCGGAACAGATATTTCACGTAAGGGCCAAACCTGATTGGTCACTAACAGGACGGACCCTATAAACAAGGCGCTGGTTAACATCCCCAATACCAGACGGTTGACGGATGGCTCTAAACCACGGTGATCCAAGTGGACATCAAAACGGCCGCTTTGCACTTGATGCAAGATATCACGCAACCTGCGTGGCACCACTTCGGCCAATTGCTGTACCTCGTAAGCCATGCGTCGGGCTTTGCGCATTTGGCGACTGGGGGACATGCGTTGAGCCAAGATCTTGCGTTGATAGGGCTGGATTACTTCCATCAAACTAAAACATGGATGCAGTTTTTGCGCTGTCCCCTCAAGCATGATTAACACTTTCAAGAGAAGCGCCATCGAAGACGGCAGGACGATTTCGTAACGACGCATCAACTCGAACATTTCTGTCAATGCGGCAGCAAGCTCAAATTGATCAACGGACTGGTGTGCATAATGAGAAACAAAATCGGTCAGATCCAGAGATAAGCCCGTTTCATCCAAACCTGGTGGGACTGCACCAACCCGCATCACGACCGAGACCAGCCGATTGGCATCTTGCTCAACAATCGCGAGTAGCATGTCCTCAATTTCTTCTCGTAGTACCTCGTCTATTCGAACCACCATGCCAAAGTCGAGTAAACCGACAGCGCCATCGGGCATCACCAACATATTGCCTGGATGGGGATCCGCATGATAAAAGCCATGCTTAAAAATCATTTCGAGATAAATCTCGGCGCCTTGACGGGTCACCTTTTCCAAGGGGATACCACTCACCTGTATTTTGTCAGGCTCTGTTAAAGGAATTCCCTCCAACCACTGCATAACTAGCACATGCTCTGTACAGTATTCAGGGAATATGCGCGGAATGCGAACTCTATCGTCTTCTTCAAAAGCATGAAAAAATTGTTCCAAATGACGACGTTCGCGCGTGAAATCAAGTTCGCGACGAAGAGCTCGCTGGAATTCTGCAACCGTCGATCGTGGGCGATAGCTATGTAATTCTGGTAGACGTTCTGCCAGTTGTGCCAATCCGGTCAGAATATCCAGGTCCACGCGTACTTGTTGCTGGATATTGTCGTGCTGTACTTTAACGGCGACTTCTTCTCCTGTGTGCAAACGAGCCCGGTGCACCTGACCGATAGAAGCCGAGGCAATCGCGTCGGACGAGAATTCAACAAACACCTCTTCAACAGACTGCCCCAGTTCGTCGCGAATAATCTTGGCAACTAGATCTGCTGGGTCCGCTGGCACACGCGTTTGGAGCTTTTGTAATTCATCGGCCAATTCGCCGCCGACTACATCGGGGCGAGTACTCATGATTTGGCCAAGCTTGATAAATGTGGGGCCAAGTTCTTCAAGGGCCAAACGGATTCGAGTTTCGCGGCTTTCGTTCGCAAGTACTTGTCCATTACGATTCTTAAGCAGCGATTTGCCTAAGACAAAATCGAAACGGCTTAGCCAACCAGCAAGCCCATATTTACTCAAAATAGATAGGATTTCACCCCAACGATTAACATTGCGATAAATTTGAGGAATCGAGCTAATTCTCATGGCAATGTCGAGTTGTGGAGACCCATTTGCTAACTTACAAGCATAACAGTATTGTAACGAGGAAGCTGTCCAGGTGGCAACGAGGCTGAGCACCTGCTATTCGCACCTTTACGGTGATATCCAAATGACGACCTACTCAATTGGTAGCAATTTCGGCGTGAAATATTCACAAGGCAAATCTATAGCGATCCTCCTTGTTTTAGCGATGGTCCCTAATAGCGGTTATTTATTCGCGGAGAATTGGCCTCAGTGGCGCGGTGCCGACTTCGCGGGAATCTGTGCAGAAAGCCCGGTTCCCATGGTATGGTCCGCCCACGAAAACATTGCTTGGCGGTTGGATTTACCGGGCCAGGCAGGTGCCACACCCGTTGTTTGGGATGATCGAATCTTTTTAACAACCGCTGCTGAAAATGAGTTGCAGCTTTGGTGCGTGTCCACTGCAGGCAAATTTCTCTGGAAGCAAACACTTTCTGCTGATGATCGGTCGGTGCGTGGTGACGAAGGCAATATGGCATCGCCCTCACCGAGTACCGATGGGAAGCATGTATGGGCTATGGTAGGGACCGGCACATTGGCTTGCTTTGACACTAATGGTAACGAAATCTGGAAATTCAACTTACAAGACCGGTATGGTGAATTCCAAATACAGTTTGGAATGGCATCAACGCCCGTCCTTTTTGACCAACGGTTGTTTTTGCAGTTAATCCATGGCGATGGAATTTCCGATACACGAGAAGCGCTCGTTGTGTGCCTTGATGCAGTCACCAGTCAGGAGATATGGCGCCAACCACGTTTTACGGAAGCCAGCAAAGAGTGCGAACACTCCTACGCTTCGCCCATTGTCTATACATTGCACGGACCTGATAAAGCATTCTTCCTCACACACGGCGCAGACTACATTATTGCCCACGATCTGGCCGATGGCCATGAACTGTGGCGCTGCGGCGGATTAAACCCTCACAGCAATTACCATCCCACATTTCGCTTTGTTGCTTCGCCTTCAGCAACCAAGAATCTGATTATCGTACCCACAGCAAAAAATGGCCCAGTGCTGGGGATTCGACCTTTCGGAAGGGGAGACATTACCGATACGGAATATGTTGCTTGGAGGTATCCTAAAAATACACCTGATGTTCCCTCACCCTTGGCCCATGATAGTCTTGTCTATCTCTGCCGTGAAAATGGCAATCTACTGTGCCTCGATGCCAATTCGGCTGAAAAAATCTATGAAGAGCGTACGGTGCGTGATCGTCATCGAGCTTCACCCGTATTTGCTGATGGAAAAATTTATCTAACGAGTCGTGGCGGCATTGTTACCGTAGTCAGGGCAGGGCGAAAGTTTGAAGTACTGGCAACTAACGAACTAGAAGAAGAAATTGCGTCTTCACCCGTATTCGCCAATGGCACCCTTTATTTGCGAACCTATAAATCCTTGATCGCCATTCAGTAAGGATACGATCGTATTTCTTACAATGGATAGCAGCGTTGAATCTGTTTCGTCGCAAAGTGGCCTGATACGGCAACAATGGATGGGTTACTGCCATTGGAGCTTACAGCTTGGAGCAGTTGGTTAAGCCGATATCCGAGCACCGAAGTACTTTCTAACGAAACGGGTTACCGTCGGAACTACGAACGAACCCCATACCAGGAATACATGCGTACCGAACGATTGATGTTTCCAGTCCCAAGCAGCAATCGTTTGCCAGCCAAGGAGCCCGTTCTGGGTGTGTTTTCGAATTCAACCCTGCGTGCCTATCCTTTGTCGGATTTTAGCGCCGAGAAACCAATCCTGGAGGATCGTATCGATGGCAAACCGTTGCGTATCGAGTTTCTGCCCTCTGCCAGAAGTCTTCGTATTGTTGAGGCCGATCAAAGTCTCAGCTGGATCTACTCCTTTTGGTTTTCCTGGTATGCCATGCATCCCGACACGGAGATCTACGCAAGCCAACCTTAACCCGGATTTGTTCATCCATTTATCCATGAAATGTGACAAGCTTTACATGCTTCAGAATAAATAGAATACACATTGCTTCTGCACCGTTTTTTGATACAGGATTTTCCAATGAAGGACATGGCCCGTTTTATCGCAGTGGTACTTTTTCTGCTGTGCACCATGTATATGTGTTATGCACGTCCAACCGTTACCGTTGGCACCCAGGTTGTCCCTGCACAGCGCATACCAATTGATCAAATCAGTCACGCCACCTGGAGCAACTTGCTAAAAAAACATGTCGATTCAATGGGAATGGTGGACTACCAAACGTGGCTAGCAACCCCACTCGACTTGGAATCGCTCGACAGCTATCTCAATCACCTTTCGTCAGCAACCTTGAGTCCACAATCCGCAAAAAACATCACACTGGCCTATTGGATAAATGCCTACAATGCGGTCACTATCAAGGGCATACTTCGTGAGTACCCGACAACGAGCATCAAGAACCACGACTCAAAATTTTTTGGCTACAAGATATGGGATGACTTGCAACTCTGGGTTGCTGATGATTCGTATTCTTTGAATCACATCGAGCATAAAATCCTGCGACCCATGCAAGAACCTCGCATTCACTTTGCCATTGTCTGTGCTTCCAAAGGTTGCCCTCGCTTGTTGGATGAAGCTTATGTTGGACAAAAGCTTGATCAGCAGCTTCGAACCAATGCCGAGGTATTTTTTGCCAACAAAAATAACTTGCAATTCGATACCTCACGAAAGACCATCTTTATCTCAAAGATCCTTTCCTGGTTCGGCAACGATTTTGGCAAAACTACGGCCGATCAAATGCGACGCATCGCGCCCCTGCTTCCTGAATCTGCCAGGAAGTTGGCAGAGAGCAAAAACACACAGGTTCACTATCTTGAATACGATTGGGATTTGAATGACCAAAGCCAAACGCCCCCATAGCCCTTAGGGAGAAATGCCAGCAGCGCTTTTCTAGACAAATACTTCTCGGCAGTCCCTCCCATCCAAGATGAGTATTGCCACCATGAACTCTCCCAAGAAACAGGATTACTGGCCTGCAATTTTGCGAGGTTTCCCTGAGGGCCAAGTTGGTTCATAATTGGACAAGCATGAATACGAACACGACCAACCCTGCTAAAACCGAAAAAGTCGTCAATATTGCGGCCTACAAATTCACTCGCCTTACTAATATTGAAGAGCGTCGTGATCCGCTGCGCAGTTTTTGTCGCGACTTGGAACTCAAGGGAACGATCTTACTAAGTCCTGAGGGAATCAATCTATTTTTAGCAGGCTGTCCTTCGGCAATTGCCACGCTTATCGCGCATCTGGAAAACGACGCAGAGATAGGCCCTCTCACCGTAAAAGAAAGCCTCAGCGATTACCAACCATTCAATCGCATGCTGGTGCGGATTAAAAAGGAGATCATCGCTTTTGGTATCGAGGGCATCGATCCACAAAATGCACCTGCGCAAAAAATTACGCCTCAAGAGCTTAAAGAATGGCTTTACGAGGGTCGACCGTGCACGCTACTAGATGTGCGAAATGAATACGAAGTGCGACTCGGAACTTTTCAAAATTCGGTAACATTGCCAATCCATCACTTTCGTAATTTTCCTGAAACGGCGCGAGAAATCCCACCCCAATACAAGAATCAGCCCGTCGTCATGTTCTGCACGGGTGGTATTCGTTGCGAAAAGGCAGGGCCTTATCTAGCGCAGAATGGTTTCGATCAGGTTTACCAGCTTGATGGGGGTATCCTGAAATATTTCGAAGATTGCGGCCAGGCGCATTACGAAGGCGATTGCTTCGTTTTCGATAAGCGGACAGCCGTCGATGCCAACCTGCAAGAAACGGCAACGACTCTCTGCTATGCTTGCCAAAACCCGCTTACGGTCGACCAGCAGGCCTCTCCGCAGTATGTACCGGGCGAGTCTTGCCCGTACTGCTACGAAGAACCCTCTGCTACCTCTTAGATTGCCGCTGCCAGAGCGACTTCGTTTCGTTACACTTGTGACGACATATGGCCCAGCATATTTCATCATGTCGCGAAAGCTGTTTGCAATCCAAAATTGTTACGGTTTGCAAATAACGATATTTCTGAGAATGCTGAGACGACTATCCCGAATTTAAATTGATACACTTGCCAGGCACAAATATTCTGGAGAACACGCATGAGCACGAAGGCTTCTTCGCAGCGAGATTTTCTTGGTCACCCCACTGGACTGTTTGTTCTTTTCTTTGCCGAGATGTGGGAGCGATTCTCGTATTATGGCATGCGTGCTTTGCTAGTCTTTTACATGATCAAAGGGTTTTTGCAATATGATGATTCTCGAGCCTATGGCGTTTACGGCGCTTACACTGCTTTGGTTTATATGACACCCTTCTTCGGTGGAATGCTTGCGGATCGGTTATTGGGTGCCCGCGTGGCGGTCATTATTGGTGGATTGCTGATGGCGGCGGGCCATTTGGTAATGACGATTCAGTCCGCCATGATGTTCTACCTGGCATTGGCATTGATCATTGCAGGCAATGGTTTTTTTAAGCCAAATATTTCTGCCATCGTTGGCCAACTCTATCCAGCTGGGAGTACAAAACGAGATGGCGGTTTCACCATTTTTTATATGGGTGTGAATTTGGGCGCAACGCTTAGCCCACTCATATGTGGCTATATTGGGGAGACCTATGGTTGGCATTATGGATTTGGATTAGCAACCATCGGTATGATGATAGGTTTGGCAATCTTTATCATGCCAACAATTATTACTCAGTTGCTCATAGGAGCGGGCGCCGTTGGGACGGCGATTACGCTCTATCTATTCGTTCCTGACAATACGGTGGCAATGTTTATCAATGCCTTTGTTGCCATAGCTTTGGCAATTGCAGGCATTATCTCAATTCGTGCGCTAAGTCTGGGAGGTATCCCACCAGAGGCGGGTGGCCCACCAGATGGCAAAGTTAAAATGTTGAAAAGTGTTCTCTTGGGTATTGTCGTTGGGGTCCCCTTACTGACCTTGTTTGTCTCAGATTTTTCAATTCTACGTGAGGGGGGGGAACCGCTTCGATTAATTTCGGAAGCAACAATCGAAGAATTGCAAAAGGGCGGTGGCGTGGTCGCCGAAATTGGCAGTGTCTTCCTTAAAGAAATCAGCAAACCTGCCGGAATCCTGCTAGCCATCACGGGCTTCTTAGCTTTTGGTTACCTGCTTGTGGAGACTTTTCGACTTGAGAAGATTGCGCGGCAGCGGATGTACGTGGTACTTATTCTGACCTTCTTTTCGATGCTTTTCTTCTCCTTCTTTGAGCAAGCGGGCAGCAGTGTGAACAACTTCACCGATCGCAATGTGGACCGTGTTGTTGAAGACCGAATCATCACCGAATCCGATGTGGGGAAGACAATTCAAATCCAACCCACTCAAGAACAACTTGGTTATGCGAATGGGGGCAAGATCTTTACCATCACTCAGTTGGACTCCCTTAGAAAGCAGAACCAAGGCACTGAAGATAAGCAGGGGAACCCCGATTTTACAATCGACTGGCAGGTCTCACCAGAAAATATTGGAATGGGCATTGCGCCGCGCAAAGCCGAATTGGCAGCTAGTGGTTTTCAGGCCGTGAACCCAATATTTATACTGATCTTTGGACTAATATTTACGAGCCTCTGGTCCCTATTGGCAACACGGGGTATTGAGCCTTCCACCCCCTACAAGTTTGCGCTGGGTTTAATTCAATTGGGCTTAGGATTTGCCGCATTTTGGATGGGAGCCATGAATGCAGACGCTCGTGGTATGGTTGCCGTTGGCTGGCTATTGCTTGGATACATGTTTCAGACCACGGGCGAACTATGTCTCTCTCCTGTCGGACTTTCAATGATCACCAGGCTTTCACCCAAAGTCCTGGTCAGTACCGTAATGGGAGGTTGGTTCCTGGCTGCGGCGTTTTCCCAGTATCTAGCTGCCATCATCTCGCAGTTTACAGGTGTTTCTCATGGGGGCAATGGCGATAAAACGATTCCAGCACCCATTGAAACCGTAGGAATATATCGTGATGTCTTCCAAAAGATCGCTATCGCGGCTATCGCCAGTGGTGTTGTTTGCTTGTTGCTGGCCCCACTTCTTAAAAAATGGATGCATGAACACGAAGATGAAACGGAATGATTTGCACTTTGGCCACCTGTCCCATGGACTGGGTAATTTACTTGGAAGGTTGTATATCGAAGAGTAAGGTGGCCAGCAGTAAG
>PATG01000127.1 GCA_002713555.1 Planctomycetaceae bacterium | reverse complement strand
GTGGATTGTGTGAGAGTGGCCGCGTTCGTGCCAGCTCACGAGCCGTGCTCAGTCTCTTTGTTCGCCGAGGAGCCGCTATCCCCCTTCTTTTGCGGCTTGCGCGGACGGGAAACACATTCGCCGTCACGGAAGTTCAGGTTGATGCCATTCTTCATGACGGTGTGTTTACGCTCCAGATCAGTGGCGCATATGAGCACGTCGCTGCCGAAACGAGTCGCGAGTTCATCTATGGTGGCTTCGAGATCTCGCCGCGTACCTTCTTTAACTGACTGTGACGCGGAACGGGTCAGACGGTTTCGAGCCGCGGGCGCTTCGCGCTCACGGCGTGTAGCCGGCTTGCGGACCCGTATTGACTCAAACAGGTCCAGTTGCGCGGTTGCGGGTTGTGCAGGGTCCTTGCTCCAGGACAGATCGAATGCCACCATCCCAACAAGGCGATACGGTCCCCGGTGATCGAAAGCATCCAGCAGTGGGGTCACTGCTTCCATCATGGCATCCGCCGTGTCCACCGGTTGTGCGAGGGTCCGCTGGCGGGACAGTAATTCGAAGTCAGTCGTCTTGAGGCGCACCCTAACGGCTCTGGCGACATAGTCCTTTGCGCGCATTCGCCGGGCGATGCGTTCCGCATTGCGGCGCAGATGCTCCAGGATGGCGTCCCGTTTCGTGACGTCTTCGGACAGAGTGCGATCGGACCCCATGCTTTTTGTGCTCCGACTGCGAGTCACCTTGCGCGGATCGCGCGCGTGTGAGAGCTCGTAGTAGTGTCTGCCGGCGGAGCCCAGGTGCTCAGCCAGCCAATCGGGCGATGCCCCGGCGATGTCACCGATTGTCATTAGGCCAATAGCATGCAGCTTCGTGGTGGTCTTGGCACCGACGCCCCATAGCTGGTTGATAGGCTGCGGCGCGAGCCACGCTTTTGCCTTGGCGGCAGGCACGACAGTTAGGCCATTCGGTTTATCGTAGGCGCTCGCAACCTTGGCGACATACTTGGTCGCCGATGCCCCGACCGAAATGTTGAGTCCGGTGGCTTCCAGGACCCGACATTTGAGCGCGTGGCCCATCTCGGCCGGTGTGCCAAAAAGGCCTTCCGCACCGGTCATATCAATGAATGCTTCGTCGAGCGACAGCGTTTCAACCTGCGGCGAGAAATCGCCAAAGATTTCCACCATCTGCTTGGAGATGGCCGCGTAACGCTCGAATCGTGGCTCCACCATAATCGCTTCCGGACACCGCCTACGCGCTTCAGCAACTGGCATCGCGCTGCCCACCTTGAACCGACGTGCCTCGTAACTCGCGGTCAGCACGACGCCACGCCAGCTGTTGGGTGCAACAAGCACTGGTTTGCCACGCAGTTCCGGGTTGTCCAACTGCTCGACGGACGCGTAGAAGGCGTCCATGTCGGCGTGGAGCACAATGCGGGGCCAACGTTGCATGGCAGGGGTCCGGTCGTGGCCAATGAGTTTAGGCCGATACTGGATGTTTGAACAGTGTTCTGCCGCCGCGGCATCTGGATGCGATTTAGCTAAGAGCAGGCCTGGAATCTCCACGAAGTGTCGAGCGGCCGGTTGGGCTTGCGCCTAGGCAACCGGAAGCTACATCGCATCGAGCCCTGCCGCCATTGCTCCAGCGACGTCGTTGGTGTGATCGTCGCTAACTATGGCCGAACTGGCGGCTGGCAGGCCCAGTCAGGAAAGGACGACAAAGTATGGGGCAGGGCAGAGTTGGCCGACGCTATCCTCGTTGCCGATGACAATCGTATCGACGAGATCCTGAATGGCGGGGGGTTCGATTTTGCGATGACAAGTCGGGCAAGCCGTTGGCCATGATGTCGAGATGCAGACCACCTTCGCGTACTCCGATCAGGATCTCCCGGGCGCAGGGTGAAAACTGCTGCATGCCGACTCAAGAGTGGGCAAACGCTTCATCAATCCGGCCGGCCTCGGCTATGGACAGGTCTTCTCCAAGGGAACGCGCTACGCTGAGTCAAGGACCGCTCCGCAGCACGTCGCGATTGTCCTGCTGCAAGGCTATCTCGTCACGTGAGCTGCCGAGCAATCTGTATTCTTTTTACAAGCTCTCGGCCGACCCGCTACTGATCAGCTCGATCCAATTGCGAATCCAGTCTGGCAGGTTGTCGCCGGTGTCTGGACCCTCCGTCTGTCAGTACTGACGGGCGCCCGTCCGCGCGGCGGTCCTGGCGAGGGTCTCAGGGTCTATGCCGGTGATTGGTGCGTGCTGCGCGGGCAGCAGAAATGCAGCAAGGGTTAGCGGGGTTTCGGGAGCTAGATTATCGTCCAGATTGAGAAGTACTCCACGCATTGAATGGTCCGTCTCCTAGCGGATGTCAGTCTGGTTTGGTGCCTGGCATGCGCGGTTTGGTGCCGATTACGCCAGACCGGGTAAGTCGCTCAAGATCGGCTTCGGACAGGCCGAGAATGCCACCCAGCACCTCGGCATTGTGCTGACCCAGGGTTGGTGCTGGCGTTGCGATGGGGTAGGGACCTGCGCCCGCCTCCCGAAACGGCGCGGATGGGTTTGGCTGATTGCCGACCACGGCCCGTTCCAGCCACTGCCAGTAGCCCCGCGCACCGAGATGTTCAGAGTTCAACACATCCCCGGGGCCAAGCGTGGCGGCTGTGGGCACTCCCGCAGCGCGCAGCGTAGCCTCTGCTTCTACGGGGTCCCGAGCTGCCGTCCAGGCGGCGAGTTCAGCATCCAGATCCTCCCGGCGTGCGATGCGATCGGCTAGTGTCCCGAAACCCTCCAGGCCCTCGCCGATCACGCCTTGGAGTGCTGACCACTCGGCATCATTGCGGGCCTCGATCACGATCCATTTGTCCTCTCCTGCACAGGGATACGTGCCGTGCGGCGCGTATTCTCGGTGTGCGTTGCCGGCTCTCGGGGGCTCCTGACCTGTGGCCGCAAACTCTAGGATTCCATGCGAGGCGAGGGGAAAAAGCCCTTCGACCTGCGACAGATCGACAAACTGACCTTTACCCGTGCGAGCCTGGTGGCGAAGGGCGACCAGCAGCGCGGACGCTCCCGTGAGGCCGCCGATCGAGTCGCCCAGAGCGACGTGCATCATTGTCGGCGCATCTTCAGCGATTCCGGTCAGATGGGGCAGGCCGGAAGATTGTTCAACGGTGGAGCCGTAGGCGCGAAACTCGCCCCAGGCGCCGTTTGAGCCAAACGGTGGCATGGATAGGAGGATGATTTCCTTGTTGATCTCGCGGAACACTTCATAGCCTAGCTTCAGTTTCGGCAGGACGCTGCCAGAGTAGTTCTCGACGACAACGTTGGCGGTCGCGATCAGTTGTAGGAGTAGATCGCGGCCCTCCGGGTCTTCAAGGTCTAGAGTAATGTTGCGTTTGTTGCGGTTAACCGTATTGAAGGCAGTGGATTTCTCGGCGCCGTCATCGGCGATCCACTCGGGTGTTGCCTCCCAGCTACGCCACCAGTCAAATCGCTCGCAACTTTCGACCTTTATCACGTCGGCACCCATGTCAGCCAACTGCCGGCAGGCGAGTGGGCCTGCCCAGCCCATGGACAGATCGATGATGCGGATACCTGCAAGTGCCGTAGGCGTGCCTTCCATCAGAGTACCTCCGAATGTTCGCCCAAGGCGGCTACAGGGCCGCCGAGTTTCGGTGGCGTACCAAACAGGCGGAACGGTACCGTGGGCACGCTGATCGAGCCGCCGCCGGGTAGGTTTGCATCTGCGAAGGCGTTGCGTTGCAGGAACTGATCCACCCCGAACAGTTCCTCCATTGTTGGTACCCGGGCCAGTGGTACGCGTTGGTTCTGGGCTTTGTAAAAGAGTTCTTCAGCGGAATGTTCCAGCAGCTTCTCGCACATCATTGGTTCAATTATCTCAAGGCCCTGCAGGCGACCAATGGCTGTCTGAAAGAGCGGCACATCGGCTAGCTCCTGCATGTCCAGAAGGGCACAGAAGGTATGCCACTGTCCGGGAGTCAGCACCGTGACACCAAGCCAGCCGTCCTTGCAGGGGAAAACGCCTAGGGGATAGGTTGGGGGGTAGCGGTTGACGCCCATACGCGGAGCTTCGGCACCGCTGTTGTAGAAGCCGACCATCCCGACCTCGGTAAAACACAGCGAAGCCTCATAGATGCTGGTTTCGATGTGAACCGCGCCGCTCCGGTTGCCCAGTTCTCTGGCCAGCACCTGTGTCATGGACGCGATGAAGGCGGTTGCGCCCCCCACTATCTGGGCCTGGTATCCGGTAGGGATCATGGGGGGACCCTCAACCCGCCCGATGTTACGCAGCATGCCGTTCATGGCAAAACACTGGGCATCGCTGCCGGCAGTACTGGCGAGTGGGCCAGTAAGACCAAACCAGCTGATCGAAGCACGTACGCCACGTGCGGCATCGGCGAGCGGGTCCGTGCCATCATCAAGCACTAGATCTGCCCCTTCAGCAAGCGCTTCTTTAGTCGTGTCCCGCAACACCGATCGTTTGTTGGTGTGCAGGTAGGCATGCATGGCGGACTGCTGCGGCCGTGCCCCCTCAGCCGGAACAAACGGTGCAAGACTCCGGGTTGGGAACCCGCTTGCGGGCTCCAGATTTGTGACTGTAGCGCCGTAATCAGCAAAGAGCTTTGCGCAGTAGCTGGTCGCAACGCTCCCTGTGAGATCGACCACAGTAATGCCGTCGAGTGCGTTAGGCTCCATGGATGCTCCCGTTGCTGCAGGCTTTGGACGTGGCTAGACCGGGTCCACTACCCAGTCCGGGGCCTCGCCCCTAGCAATGCGTTCGGCATTCTCAACTGCGTTGAGGTCAGCGTTCCATTGGGACTGAATGACCCGCGCGCCCTGGTGCGGTGTGATGACCACGTTTGGCATCTTGATCAGTGGATTGTTTGGGTCTGTAGGCTCAACCTCAGTAACGTCCAAACCGGCACCCCAGATTTCGCCATCCTTCAGGGCCTGGGTGAGGGCGACCTCATCTACAACCGGGCCACGGCATGTGTTGATCAGCACGGCCGTCTTCTTCATGGCCTTGAACTGATCGGTGCTGTAGAGATGGCGTGTGACACGGTCGAGCGGCACGTGGAGTGAGACATAGTCAGAGGTACTGATCAGCTCATCGAGGGGTACGCGCCGGGCGCCCGCGGTGGCCTCGTACGTAGCGTCAAACTCGACCTGGTCGTGATAGACCACTTCACATTCCCAACCCTGCAGGCGCTTCGCTACACGGGAGCCGATGCGTCCCAGCCCCACGATGCCGACACGTTTATCCACCATGGTGGTGAACTCGCTAAGTTCTCCCGTGACCCCTTTGGCCCACTGGCCCGCGCGGACACTCTCAATCATCTGGTCAAACTTGTGGTTGATGGTCAGCATCAGCCAGATTGCATGCTCCGCGACACATACTGCGTTGGCGCCGCCGTTATTCGCGACCTGGATGCCATGGTTCAGTAGCAGTTGTTTGTCGAGCTGATCGGTACCTGCACTGAACGTTTGGAGCAGCTTGAGGCCACTGATGCCTACTGCGACAGTGTTGGTCGACTCGATGTTGGGTGCGATTAGCACCGCCGCACCTGCGCAGTTCGCTGCCATGCTCGCCGCATTGCTCCCGGGTTCAACAAGTCGAAAGTCGAGCAGGGAGTTCTTTGCAGCGATTTTCTCCAACGCTTCGATGCGCTTGGCGCCTGCTTCCTGCGGTGAGATGAGAGCGACGGTAGTGGTCATAGTGTGCCTATGTTGTCGTAGTTTGGGCGTTTTGCGCGATCAGTGAGTACGTTTTAGCGGGAGTAGTAGCGTCGTCAGAACTATATTCCAGCCAGCGAAGTTGCCTGCTCAGTATGGTGTACTTTTCCGCTAGCGTTGCCGCGAAGGTTTCTGGTTTGGCATTCGGCGCTTGCTCTCTCAGTTGGTGTGTTCGTGCCCATTCATCGTGACGATGCACTTGCCCACGACGTTGCGGGACTCTAGCACTTGCATCGCAGCAACCGCGTCTTCAAGTGGCAGCGCGTGGCTGACGTAGGGGCGGATCTTACCGTTGTTGGCGAGTTCCATGATTGCACGGCGATTCTCTGCACCGCGTTCAGGATAGGTACGGCCGTATTCACCGGCGCGCACGCCGATGACCGACACCTGTTTGATCAAAACCAGGTTGACTGGGGCCTGGGGCCAGCGCCCGCTCGTAAAACCAATGACTAGAATCCTGCCGTCGATGTTGACACAACGCATTGATTCATCGAACACGTCACCACCAACCGGGTCGTAGATGACATCTGCACCGCGGCCGTCGGTCAGGGCTTTGACTTTGTCCCGAAAACCGCCCATGCCGCCATCTGGCAGCGTGTAGTTGATGACGTGATCCGCTCCACGGCTGGCGACAACGGAAAGTTTGTCGTCTCGGCCCCCGGTTGCGATGACGGTTGCACCAAGGTGCTTACCTAGGTCAACCGCCGCCATCCCCACGCCCCCGGTTGCGCCGTGGACTAGCAAGGATTCACCTGGCTCCAGATGCCCCCGACAGGTTAGAGCCACCCAGGCAGTCAGGTAAGCCGTTTGGAACGAGGCGGCCGCACCATAGCTCATGACTGGGGGTTTGGCGGCAACTGAAGCAACATCGACGTTCAACGCTTCTGCAAAGCCTCCATATCGAGGGCTGACGATGACAGCGTCTCCCTCGCGAATGTTGATTACTCCAGGGCCGACGGCGGTCACATCGCCAGCTGCTTCGCCGCCGGGTGCAAAAGGCAGAGGTGGCCTGAACTGGTATTTGCCCTGGATCATTAGTAGATCAGGGAAATTCACAGCACAGGCGCGCAGCGACACCTGAACCTCTCCGGGACCAGGGTCGGGCAGCTCAACCTCGTCCAGTGTGACGTTCGTGATGTCCTCGGAGAGTGTGTGGCAGCGAAGAGTCTGTATGGTTGGCATCAGTCCAGCTCCGGCAACTTGGAGCATTGGTTGCTCCGCTGTGGTGGAAAAAATGTGCAACCCTCGGGCGAGCAGCAGATCACCACACGGCCGGATTGGTGATGTCTAGAGTGGAATCCGGTGCCGCTGGTCTGTTTGGTGAACCCGTAGGTAATTTCGATAGATCTTTTCATTAAGAGGTACCGCTAGGCTTGCGCGACCGCGGAAGTGTACCGCTAGGTGCTCTATGGGTCGCCTGGTTTGGACCCTAGTGCGATCTAACTTGAGAGTTGAACCTGCGGGCGCCGCAACGCTTGTGGATGGGATCGGTCAGTCAGGATGCTGCCCGCGTCTGCTTCGCAATGGGGATGTGCGAGCAGGGGTCGCCAGATGTCTATGAGAAACATTTGACAATGGATATAACCAGGTCGCGTGTGGCCGTTTTGGTCTCGCAGGCGACGCTTGCGGTGTGGTCTGACTGACTGGTCTCAGCCAGACAGGCCGTCTCGCCCTATAGAGTGCCTCCGTCAGCGGGCCGATGGCACCATAGGCTGTAGGAATCCCGAGATTCAGTTTGCGCAGCGCTCGTAGTGGACCAAGTGCCTCAGGGGGAGTCGATCGAGCACTTCAGCCATGGTTTAGAGGAGCCACGTGGCCTTTAAGGGTCACGGGTTAAGCCACAATGGCGCATGCGTGCCCGGCGGAAAGGAGGGGCTGAGAGGCGGATCGATACCATCGATCCGAGCTGCATGAGGCATCGACCTGAGCCGGCCAAATCCGGAATCGGTAACCGTTGACCATGACGCGAGGTCTGGGCGCGGCTGCTCGAAGTTGGCTTCACACCGCCCCAGCGCGCGCAGCCAGTTTGCGACCTGTAGCAATGAAACTTGGACGTGCCACGATCCTCCTTCCTGTAATTGGCGCAACAAGGCAACCTGTGCTGCAAAAGCCATTAGGAAGCCTGCACCATAGTCAAGCATTTGCACCGGCAAGGCGCGCGGTCGATCTCGACCTGCGGCTTCCCCTTCGGCGTAGTTGAATCCCGTCGCAGTCTGCACAAGAGAGTCGAAGCCGCGCCAGCCGGACCATGGGCCAAGCGCCCCGTAAGCTGTCAACGAGACTACTACGATGCCAGGGTGCAAAGCAGCGAGCGCTGATGGGCCAAAGCCACGTGCAGCCAGTCCCCCTGGTCGGTAGCCCTGAACAAAGACGTCCGCACTAGAAGTGAGGGCCTGCAGCGCTGCCCGTCCGCTACTGTCCCGGAGATCGATGTGGGCCGAACGTTTACCGCGGCTGGTGTCTGCAATCGCATCAATATTCGGCAGGTGGGGACCATTGATGAGCAGTACCTCCGCGCCGTAGTTTGCAAGCGTCCGCCCACAAACAGGGCCCGCGAGGATACGGGTGAGGTCCAGCACTCTGATGCCGCTCAGTGGCCATGCGCCGGGCGAGCGCTCGATTGGCGTGGCGTCTCCGATTCTTTCGATATTGAACAGCGGCAGCAGCGCTGCGGCACGCGCATGGGGCTGTGCGTCCCACTCGGCGAAACTTCTGGCCGCGGCTACAACGAGACCGCGCTCTGCGGCGACCTGCTCAAACTCAAAGGCACTCCATTTTTCGAGCGCAGCACTGACGTCACGCTTGTCGTAGTTGTCGGCCGGGCCTCGCAGGCCGAGCAATTCTAGTGCGCCATCTCGATGGTGGTCAAAGTTGGCATGGATGCGGACGTGGCCATCCTGACAGGCGTAAAGTCCCGACAATGGCGCCCAGGTCGCCGGCAAAGTGTCGTCGAGTTGGAAGAATCCCGTGCACTCCCGTTCCGCGTCGTGCATGTCGACTTGCACTGCCCGCGACGTGCTGCCGCGCTGGCGATCGAACTCGGTCGCTGCGAGCGCCGCCCCGGCGATGGAGGCCTGCGCTGCCACCCCGACATGGAAAGACGACGCGAGCAGCGGCGCTGTTCCGGTCAGTTCAGCGCGGTCGGCTGTCGCAGGCGCAAGACCAGCGAGTACCAGAAGGTTTATCAGAGTCTCACGCGCGCCTTCGGCGTCAGCGCTGAGCGCATGCATGTGTCAGATCCGAGACTGTGGCTTCTGGTGTCGCTGCAGCCGGTTCATAACGCGCCATCCAGCAGGGCCAACAGTCGCTTCCATGCGCGCTCGGCTTGCCGTTCGTTGTATACACGAGAGTCAGGCGGACACCATCCGTGCATGGCGCCTTCGTAGACTTCGATTTCTGCGGGTAGCCCCGCCTTGGCATACACCTCGCGCAGAATCTCCTTAGCGGTGGGATCCTTTTCGTCGTCGTTTTCGGCCATGGCGAATAGGAAGTGTGCCTTCATCTTAGGCACTAGCAGATGTGGGCTGTCCGGCTGATCGGTTACAAGTCCGCCACCGTGGAACGAAGCTCCCGCGCCAATGCGATCAGGTACTGCCGCCGCTGTCCGCATCACTATAGGTCCCCCCATGCAGTATCCTGTGGTGCCAATCTTGCGCGTTGTGTCCACTGGTTGTTGGGCGTCTAGCCAGTCGATGAACGCCCTGGCATCGGTTGTGTTGGTCGTGGCCGACAGCGACCCTGCCAGTCCAAACAGGAGCTTGCTTGTGTCCGGGTCTGAGAAAGACGCACCGGCGGGGACAATGCTGGCGTCCCCACGACGATAGTATGGGTTTACCACAAGTACGGTGTAGCCCGATTCGGCGAGGCGCTTGCCCATTTTCTGGAATGCTGGGCGCAGCCCGAAGATGTCAGGCCAGACAAGGACGGCTGGGTGCTTTCCTGTGGCTGGATGCACGAAGTAGCAGTCCGCATTGCCGTCAGGCGTGGTCACCGTCACGCCGGATTCCGTCACAGCCATGGCGTTGGCTACGGGCGGCAACATTGCAGTAACGACCGCGCCCGCCCCGAGCTTACCCAGCTGGCGTCTGGACATCGTGCGGTTGGCATTGAGGTATTGTTCGTTGTCCTGCTCGGTTATGTCATCACACATGGTCAGTGCCCGTTTGGCTGCTGTTGACTGAGTATGCGCGCTCGGCCGGCCTGCGCCAACGTACCACTGTACCTAGGATTGTCTCTCACTAACGGTCGACAGTGCGGAGTGCAACCGTTGGCGTTCAAGTGAGTCGCCAGCCGAGTCTGTCAAGACTACAACTTTGCTTCTGGTACACGGTGTCCACTTAGGTGTCTAGATTTCGTAGCAGATTTCTTCGTCTTCCTGGAAACGGCGCGCAGTTCCAAATTTGAAAGACTTCCAGGTGGCGCCTAACGTGGCGATGGTCCGAAGACAGTCGTGGAGCAGCGCATGACATGACGTGGATTCGTTCGTCCCCTTTGACCGATAAGGATATTGGCCTGGCGGTAGCTGGGGGTTCTGCGCAAAATGGTTTGCGCAGTTCGATTATCAACGCCGGCGGAGAGAGTCGTGGGAGGGTTGATTACGGCGGATATAACGCCGGCTCCCATCCGACGACTCGGGCACGTGGCTCCAGCCGAGACTCGAGATAGGGGTCTGTGCGGTGATGTATTCGGCAAAGCCGGCACCGAGGCTGAGCCAATGTGGTCGATGAATCTGTAGGCAGCCAAAGTCTGCAGATCGCGCGCTAAGCTGGCGTGCCCAATTGCCCAATCCAGAGCGGCAGGGTGCAACCTTGATCGCCACGGTGTGGCTAGGCCTCGACCTGCATGGCGGCGACGGTCTCGTGCATCCCTTCCCATTCATCCCACATGTGGCACATGGCGTACTTTGAACGCTCCCAGGGGTCGTTGCCAGGCTCGAACTCAAGCCACTCACCCATCTGACCTCGATCAGGGTGATCGCTCACGCCGTTGACCCTCTTGTTCGGCTGCCGCTTCTTGTTACGGATACGGAAGATGATGGTCTTACGTGACTCGGAACCAAACTCGTTGCGCGTGCCGGAATGGGGCATCTGGTAGACAGTGATACAGGCGTCGCCCGGCTCCATCAAGATCTGCGTTGGCCGCGGCCAGCGTCGACCGTCCGGGGTCGTTTCGGATGTCTCGTCGATGAACTCGTCCTGTACGCTCTGGGGCAGGTAGATCAGCCCGCAGCGATTGGGGACGTCGTGATCAAGCCGTGGCCAGCCAGGACCCTCAACCCCCACGTGCGCGTTCTGGGCATACTGCCACTGGAAGAAGCGTTCAACCGAATGATGTGCGCCTTTGAGCAGCGTCGTTTGGCCGCAGCCGGGTTGGGTCTGATCGTTCAGACAGACGAAGACGAATGCAGTGAAGCTGCCCAGGCCCAGAGTCATCTCCGGGTCTTCGAACATAGGCACCATATTGTGGCCCATGACGTCGGGACTGCGGCCCAGGTTACCCTTGGGGCCTGAGGCGATGTAGCGGTCATAGATCTCTTGTTCGGAGCCTTCCTGCACCGTCTGCGGGATTGCGATCGTCATGCTGCCGTCAACATGAGGTTCGGCAGCAAAGTAGGGTTGGTCTTTCTCGTGATAGCCAAGCTGGTTGAAATGATCACCAGGCGCCGACACTTTGCGTACGCCCACCTGACAGGTATCGGGAGGGTCGAAGTAACCCATTGCTTCGTGCAGGACCGGCGTCACGTCCGACTCGTTGACTAGGTTGGTCATAGCCGGGTCGGGGCCAAGGTTCTCGCCTCGCTTGGCGGCCTTGATCCTGGCGAGCGCGGCCTCGACCAACTCATTGGAAACAGCGTTCTTGATGATGAGGTACCCATCTCGGTAAAGGGTTCGTTTCTCCTCGGCGCTGAGCGTGCGGCCGGGTTTATGTTCGAATTGGGTGATCATCTGCGTCCCGTGATTCTTAGTTCTGGGTTGTGGCAACGTTAGCGAGGATCCCTCGGGGCGGCAAATCGCGCGTGCTTGCAGCGGTCTGCGCGCGTCTTTAGACTCGCCGCCCGTTTGTTCATTCCACATTTTGAGAGGCGCTCTTGGCCAGGAACGTACCCGACGGCTATACGCGCAATCGTTACGTCGAAGACATCCCGCAGATTCACGAGAGTGCATTCATTGCCGAGAGCGCAGACCTGATTGGTGGCATCACGATTGGTGACCTTGCCAGCGTGTGGTACCAGTGTGTAATCCGTGCTGACGATGAACCTATCTCCATCGGCAAGGGCAGCAACATCCAGGATGGCTCGATTCTGCATATCGATCCTGGGAACCCAACCATGATTGGTGACTACGTCACCATCGGGCATGGGGCCATCGTGCACGGTGCCGTTATCGAGGACAACGTGATGGTTGCGATCGGAGCAACCGTCCTGACCGGTGCCGTGGTGGGCTCCGGTTCCATCATCGGGGCGGGCGCGCTCGTGACCGAAGGGGCGCAGATTCCGCCTAACTCGCTTGTAGTTGGCGTTCCCGGCAAGGTGCGAGGCACGGTTTCCGAGGAACAGGCCTCTCGCATTCGGGGTACCGCCGAGACATACATTGAGCGCGGCAGGCGTTACCTTGAGGTGCGCGCCAAAGGTTGAGCTTCAGGCCGTTGGCAGTGGCCGGCTATAGATGCGGCTAGTCGGGAAGGCAATAGTCGCTTCAAGTCCCGACTCCCGGTGCGCCTTGTTGGCCTGCCGCCAAGGGTCGCTGCTCACCATGCTCTTCAGTGCCTCCAGCGAGGGGTAGCGGACCAGTACAAAGTGCTCCCAAGCATTGTCAGAGACCATGGCCTGGTTCGCTCTCAGATCGAATACGACCTCTCCACCCAGGTCGGTGATCAGATTGTTTGCGACGGCGCCGTATTTTTTATAGTTCTCGTGCCCCACCTCGCCCCTGTACTGCAGCAAGTTCACGACGTAAACGGAGCCTGCGTCTGCCTGGGGTGCAGGTGTTGGCTGCAGGCCATCACCGACCGACGCGTTGAACGCAAACAGTAGGCGCGCTTCAAGGCCCTTGGTTCGATCCGGGATCGCGCCCTGATAAGCTGCACTCTGTTGCATGTCGAGGAACGCAGCGCGGCGCGGATAGTACACGAGAGCAATGCGGTCCCAGGCGATGTCGCCAACCCCGGCTGCAACGGCGTTGCCAGCGTAGAGGATGCCACCACCACGGGCCGCAACCTCTTTACCCGCGATCCGACCATAACGCCCGTAAGCGGCCTCGCCATCCGGTGAGCGGAACTTCAGCAGGTTGACCATGCAGATGGCGTCGTCATCGGGACGTGCTGCAAGGGCCGCCAGGCTCTCCGGTCTCGGATTGACCGCCGCTGTGGGATTTGGTTTGGGTTCAAATGCGCTCACCCTCCCACTTCTTCTCGCATGGAGGTCAGGAAGGATGTGATGGCCGCATTGACCGCGTCAGCCTTCTCTTCCTGCACCCAGTGTCCCGCACCGTCAATCAGCTGTTTGCCACGAAGGTCAGCGAAGTTTCGGTCTTGGCGGTCAAAGGAGTTGGGAGTGAATTTCAGCACGGGATCGTCCGAGCCCGCCAGAAAATAGGCTGGTACCTGAATTTGTGCGCCCTCCAGCCACGGAGTGAGGGTTGGGATTCGGCCCATGTTGCGATACCAGTTGATCGGCCCACGGAAACCGGACTCAGTGAAGGAGGCGACGTAGTAGGCGTGGTCCTCCTCGGTGATCGTAGGTAGCAGCTTGTTTGCTATAGGACCATCGCCCAGGAATGTCGCTTCCCGTTGCTTTGGGCCGGTGGGCGCTCCTTCGCCACGCGCGCCATTGAACGAACGGAAGGTCCGATCAATGTCAGCCTCGAACTCCTTCTCCGCGATTCCTGGGTTCTGAAAATAGCGGATGTACCAGAACAGCTCGTCCAGCCCAGGCGGATTGACCGCGGCGGGACCGATTGGTTGGTTGGGTACCGACAACCCCATCACGCAATGCAGCCGATGTGGGTACAGAAGAGCTGTATACCACGCGACGATGCAGCCCCAGTCGTGCCCTACGAGATAGAACTTCTCTTGGCCCAGGGCTTCGGCAAGGCCTATAACGTCAGCCGCCAGTTCGAGGATGTTGTAATCCTCAATCCGTTCGGGACGTGAGCTGGGTCCGTAACCACGCTGATCAGGCACCGCAACCCTGAAGCCTGCAGCTTTCAGTGGGTCAATTTGGTGGCGCCAGAGATACCAGCAGCGCGGAAAGCCGTGCAGCAGTATGACCAGCGGGCCATCGCCCTCGACAATCGTTCTGAGTGTGACTCCGTTGGTGTCCAGGTATTGCTCTGAACGTCCGGCGGCATCAAGCATGGCAGTTACCTTAGTACATGCTGCTGAACTCGAATCGTTGCATGCCTCGGGTGCTACGTTCAACAGCCGCGAAGTCCTGATGAGAGAGATCAATGCCTGTTGATGATGTGCAATGTGTCCTGCTGGATCCGGCTACCTGCTCCGCTACGTGATTGTCCACTTGCCGGCGGAACAATTCGGAAGGTTTTGCTTGACGGTGAAGTTGCGGGGACCTTGGTCCGCATGAGGTATCTCTTGGCAGGAGACTACGCGGAGTGTGCTGCCTGCGTGACTGCTGAGGTTACGCTGATCTTTGTCGTGGTTTTGGATAGTGTGCCGGAACTGGGTAATGCGCCTGCCGCCGAGGATGTAGTCTTTGTAGAAACGTTAGGCGCAGTGCCCTGGCGCAACGTACACGTTCCTTACCCAGCCACGCGCAGCGGGTAAGGTGGCCTTTGGGTTGGCTGCAGAACGCGCTTGAAGTTGTCTAACGGGTCACGCCGGCCGCGGCTGCCCTTATCGTCGCCACTGTCACTGCCTTGCGATCTTCACCCCACGGCATGGGCATCAGTACAGGGTATTCGACACCCGCGGCAACGTAAGAGGTTACGAAGTCGGCTACGTCCCGCTCGCTGCCAATAAAGTCGATAGCCTGGATCATCCGTTCAGACACCGCCGCAACCGCGCCGTCTCGGTCTTTTGCCGCCTGTCGCTCGCGGAGCTCGTCGACCTCGCTGGCAAAACCCGCCGTTCTGAACATGTTGGCGTAGCCGTCGGCCATCGCGTAATTGAAAAGGTCCCGACGAGCCGAACGGGCAGAGGCTTCGAAGTCGCCGACATTGGCGTGCACATAGGCAAAGACCTTGGCGTCGCCGCCTGCCCGAATGCGCTCTACCGAAGGGCCCACGTGGCTTGCCGGCAAGTAGTTCAGCAGCACGCCGTCCGCCACCTCGCCTGCAAGCTTCAGCATCTGAGGCCCAAGCGCGGCCAGCACAACCTTCGGCCGTCGTTCGCCGAGCCGGATGCCGAGGCGGAAACGCTTGACCTGCCAGAAGTCACCCTCAAAGGTTACCGACTCGCCGCTGAGCAGTTCCCTCAGCAAGGCTACGTACTCACGCATTCTGGCAATAGGCCGGTCGGTGGTGGGCGCACCGTGCTGGCGAAGAATGCCCGGTGCGGATACGCCGAGCCCCAACCAGATATCAGCATCCGGTGACAACGCCTGCAGAGTGGACGCCGTCATCGCGGTCAGCGTAGGTGCACGCAGTTGAATCGGGATGATGCCTGTGGCGAGTTCCATCGTGGGGTGTCGCGCAGAAACCGCGCCGAGGAGAGAGAAAGCGTCGGTGCCATTGGCCTCGACGGTCCAGATGGATTGGTAATTGTGCTCCGCGGCAATATCGGCCACGTCAAGGATTGCCCGCGGGCCTAGAACGCCCAGGCTGCCAAAGGTCACGCCGAGAGGTGTCGCCATCGTGATGCTCGTGTCTGCTGGGGAGAGCGTGGATATTAGCGTAGTAGACGCACACGCTGGTGATACGATGCGCTGCTCTCAGTTCATGCACGCGTAAAGCACAAGGTAGGGGAATACAGATGGTGGGACGTCTTGACGGCAAGGTGGCAATTATTACAGGGGGCAATAGCGGTATCGGGGAGACCACGGGTCAGGTCTTTGCGCGCGAAGGCGCCAAGGTCATTCTGATGGCGCGGCGTGAAGCTGAGGGAGCAGCTGTAGCAGAATCCATCAGCGCCGCGGGTGGCGAGGCGACGTTCATTGCTTGCGATGTGGGCAATCACGGTTCGGTGACCAGCGCTGTGGATCAGGCTGCAAAGGTTCATGGTCGCATCGATGTGCTCTTCAACAACGCCGGCGGAGGTGCTGGCAGCAGCTTCCCGAATGAACCCATCGATGAGTGGCAGCGGGTCATTCACACCAACCTGACGGGAACTTTCTATGTGAGCCAGGCCGTGTGGCCGCACATAGTGGCTGCTGGTGGAGGCGCGGTGGTGAACATGTCGTCACTCGCAGCCCAGCGCGGCTTCAGCCCAAAGATGAAAGAGGCCTTTGGTGCTACCTCGTCATCCTATTACGCCGCAAAAGCCGGGGTCGACGCGCTGACGCGCTATATGGCGGGGATTGGTGGAGAGTGCAACATTCGTGTGAACTGTGTCCGGCCCGGACAGATTCTGACGCCGGGCGCGACCGGAGGAACGAGTAACGATGCGGACGGTGGTCACCATGTTTTCGAGAAGATGTTCGACTTTGCCCAGATTGTGCAGGGGCCTGGTCTGCCAGAAGACGTGGCAAATCTCGTGCTGTTTTTGTCCTGTGATGAAAGTCGTTTCATCTCGGGTGAGATCGTCAACGTTGACGGCGGCGTGGCGGCTAAGATCTGACCCTCGCGAAGTGCTTTTCGGGTGTGCAAAAAAGGGACTGGAGACAGGTCTTTTAAGGGGTTCCCACAAGGAGAAAGTTAATAGATCGCGAGTTTGATCCTAAGTGGCAGGGATCAATCGTTTGATGAACGGACATAGATAGGGCAGGCGGCGTGTCAGCTTTTCGACAAACTCGCAAAACTAAAATAAAAACAACATTTCTTAATAGTTCTTGGTGCCTATCCAGTCGGCCTGCGTATTTGAGGCCGGGATGCTCGAAGGCGGTCGAAAGTAACGTGTGGCGATGTGTCCTCGCAGCGCCGCTCATTCTCCGAGCGTGGTCGCGCAGACCTCGAAATGCTGCGCTAAAGTCGGGCGACTATTGTTTCCTGGATTTATGTGAAAAAGGGGATTGGTATGAGTGAAGTGGCTGGTGCAGAACCGTATGCGGGGAAGGACCTCGGCGAAAACAGTTTCATCTGTACATCTGAGATGGTGGACCATTATTGTGAGGGTCTTGATATAGCGCGTAGCCGCTACTCTAGTGCTACTCTGTTTGACCGGGAGGTGGCCCCGGCCATGATCGTGGGTGATGTGGATGGCGGCTTTGCTGGCGCTCGTTTCGCGAATGCGTTCGGCAATCTCTGGATGCGGCAGCAATGGGCCTTCCACCAACCTATTGTCCCGGAATGCACATACCGCCGCACCTCCCAGGTGCTCGACATCTATGAGTGGCGCAACCGCACTGTAGTCAAACAGGAGGTTAATCTCTACGACGGTGAGGCCGTGGTGGTTGAGGGTATTCATCACCAGAGCTATCTGCTGTCACAGTCATCAGGCAAGGTAGCGCTGCGCGACCCGAAGAAAAAAGAAGGGGTGCGCAAATTTGAAGTCCCAGCAGGCGAACTAATCGATCCGGTCGACAAGACCATCGACCTTGAGATGTGCGGTGTGTTCTTCCACGGCGACAAGAATTACCACACGGACAAGGCTGCGTCTGAGGAGTTGGGTTTCGAGGAAGTCGTGGTGGGTGGCAAGATGAGCATGTCGATGCTGGGTGACATGATGGAGCAACATTTTGGCCGTGGTTACTACGAGGCAGGTGAACTCGACATCAAGTTCACGAACATAGTCTGGCCCGAAGATCATGTAACGGCACGCGGTGTGATTACCGGGCAAGAGGGGGATACTGCATTAGTGACTGTGTGGATGGAAAAAGACGACGGTACAGTATGTGTCGTTGGTTCGGCCAAGGCGAGGACCTGAGGCATGAGCAAGATTCTTGCGGGTACGGGACGGGGCGTGTACTGCCTCGAAGAAGGTGCAGGCCGTCAGACACTGCAAAGCCGTGGTGTGCGGGATTTGTTCGAAAACGGCGGCCGTCTGTTTGCAGGTACGGGAGCAGGAGTACATAGATCGGATGATGGCGGTGAGACCTGGCAGGGTCCGAGCCTCGCCGAGTTCGAAGTCTGGCAGGTTCGTGGGCACGGTGATGTGCTGTACGCCACCACCCAACCAGCTGCGCTGTTCCGCAGCGAAGACAATGGCGCTTCCTGGAACGAGTTGCCGGCGCTGGCCAAGGCCTCTGAGTCGGCCGGCTGGTGTATCCCTCTTGAGCCGCCTATGCCCGGCCGCGCGCGTGCACTGGTTGTCGATACACGTGATGCCAACCATCTGTGGGTTGGCGTTGAGGTAGGCGGGGTGATGGAGAGTCACGATGGTGGTGAGACCTGGGACCTCGTGCTGCCCGGCGAAAATCCTGACCTG
>PATG01000115.1 GCA_002713555.1 Planctomycetaceae bacterium | reverse complement strand
CTTCATCCTTGCGCTCGAGCATTTTCTTGGCAGATTTAATCGTGTCTGCATGGCCCAATTCTTTGAGCCGTCGGATGATAAACGGCTGGTAGAGTTCCAAGGCGATCTTTTTAGGCAATCCGCATTGATGCAGTTTGAGACGCGGGCCTACCACAATCACACTACGAGCGGAGTAGTCAACACGCTTGCCAAGCAGGTTTTCACGAAACCGACCTTGCTTGCCTTTAATCATATCGGTCAGCGACTTCAAGGGACGATTGCTACTTCCCAGCACGGGTCGCTTGCAGCGATTATTATCAAACAATGCATCGACCGATTGCTGGAGCATCCGTTTTTCGTTACGGATAATAACCTCGGGAGCATTGAGGTCGACCAGCTTTTTGAGCCGATTATTGCGATTGATGATACGGCGGTACAAATCGTTTAAATCACTGGTCGCAAAATTGCCGCTATCCAGAAGCACAAGCGGTCGCAAATCTGGTGGAATCACCGGGATCACATCCAGCACCATCCACTCCGGCTTATTGTCGGAGTCGCGAATGGATTCTACCGTTTTAAGACGGCCAATCAGATCCTTCGCTTTTTGCTTGGAGCCTGTTTCTTTGAGTTCTTGTCGAAGATCTTCGGAGAGCTTTACCAGATCTAAGCTTCCCAGCAATTTACGAATTGCTTCAGCACCCATGTCTGCTTCAAACGAGCCTTCTCCATACTGCTCACGAGCTGTACGGTATTCTTCCTCGGTTAGCAATTGCTGAGGTTTGAGCGCTGTTTCGCCCGGATCGACTACCACATAGTCCTGAAAATAGATTACCTTTTCGAGACTCGTCGTCTTCATAGCCAACAAGCTACCCAAACGGCTGGGCATCGCCTTAAAGAACCAAATGTGCACGATGGGAGCAGCCAACTCAATATGGCCCATGCGTTTGCGGCGAACTCGACTGTGTGTGACTTTCACACCACATCGATCGCATATCATTCCCTTGTACTTCATCCCACGGTATTTTCCGCAAGAACATTCCCAGTCCTTCTCGGGACCAAAAATACGTTCACAAAACAGCCCATCTTTTTCAGGCCGATAGGTTCGGTAATTAATTGTTTCTGGCTTCTTGACTTCTCCAAACGACCAGCTACGAATGTCGTGTGGGCGGGCCAGACTAATCTTTACCGAGCCATAGTCATTGACGCGATCGTAATTTGAACCTTCAAGTACGCTCATTTAATTCCTCACCGGTTAATCGTTGTTCGCTTAGTAACAATCCGGTCTATATGTTTATTGGCTGTAATTACTGAAAAAACTACTACGTACTTCTACAGCTGGCGTTTTTCCAGTTGCATGTTTAATCCCAGACCTCGAATTTCGTTGGTCAAGACGTCAAAGCTGGCCGGGGTGCCAGCTTGCAACGTGTTTTCACCTTTGACCATCGACTCATAGATCTTGGTACGGCCTTCAACATCATCACTCTTGACAGTCAGTAGCTCCTGCAAAATGTAAGCCGCTCCATAGGCTTCGAGCGCCCATACTTCCATTTCACCAAATCGTTGTCCACCAAAGCGGGCTTTACCACCCAAGGGTTGCTGCGTGATAAGCGAGTAGGGCCCGGTACTGCGGGCATGCACTTTATCATCCACTAAGTGATGAAGCTTAAGCATGTAGATGTAGCCAACCGTCGTTTCTTGCTCAAACTGTTCGCCAGTACGACCGTCAAGCAACTTTGCCTTGCCGTGACGTGGTAAACCGGCCTTTTCGAGAGCGTCATTGATCTGCTCTTCGGTTGCTCCGTCGAATACTGGAGTAATCGCACGAAAACCAAGTTTGGCACCCGCCCACCCTAAATGGGTTTCCAGGATTTGGCCGACATTCATACGACTCGGCACACCTAGTGGATTAAGCATTATCTGGATCGGCGTTCCATCGGATAAAAACGGCATGTCGGCAATCGGCATAATTTTGGAAATCACACCCTTGTTTCCATGGCGACCTGCCATCTTGTCACCAACCGAAATGACGCGTTTGGTTGCGATGTAGACTTTGACCATTTGCAACACGCCACTGCGTAATTCGTCACCTCGCTTCATGGAGTTGAGTGTGCGATCGCGAGCATCAAGAAGTTCTTCAATGCCCGGCCACATCGTGCGATATATTTTTTCAACGTCCTTGAGGCGTTGTGGGCTTCGAATCTCAATGGACTCAAGCCTGAACATGGTAGCGCGATCCGCCACAAACTGCGGTTCTTGGTTGTGTACCAATTCGTTACCATCTTCATCGGTCAGTTTTTTCTGGAGAATTTTCTCAAACTCCTTGACCATTTCTGTAAAGGCAACAGCGATCTTTTCATTACCTTCCTTTTCGGCGTCCTTCAGCGATTTTTCGAATAGCTTACGCTCGTCTTCGCTCAAGCTCATGCGACGCGAAAATTTCTGAGTGTCGATCACGATGCCTTCGATGCCAGAAGAAACTTCCAAAGAATCGTTTTTGACGTCCTCTCCCGCACGTCCAAAGATAGCGTGCAGAAGCTTTTCTTCCGGAGTGAGTTCTGTCTTGGACTTTGGTGAAACCTTACCCACTAAAATATCGCCAGGTTTCACATAGGTGCCGATTTCCACAATTCCATTTTCATCAAGATTACGAAGGGCCTTTTCGCTGACGTTTGGAATATCCCGGGTGAACTCCTCACGTCCAAGTTTGGTCTCGCGGATCTCAACATCAAATTCTTCGATGTGAATTGATGTGTACGTGTCATTTTGGACCAACTCTTCACTAATGATGATCGCGTCTTCAAAGTTGTAGCCCTCAAAAGACATGAAGGCGACAAGTACATTGCGACCCAATGCCAGATCCCCCTTGAAAGTGGCAGCACCGTCGGCAAGAAGATCGCCCTTTTCGACTTTATCACCAGGCTTTACCAGAGGTTTCTGGTTTTGACAGGTACGTTCGTTAAGACCAACAAATTTACGCAAGTGGTGCACCTCTGGACCAATTTCGATGCGCTCGGAATCTGCATAGGTCACCGTGCCTTTATGTCCAGCTCGCAACAACAGTCCCGAATGCCTTGCCACATCGGTCTCCAAGCCCGTCCCTACGACGGGTGGTTCGGCTACCAGCAGCGGAACCGCCTGGCGCTGCATATTGGAACCCATCAATGCTCGATTGGCATCATCGTGCTCCAAAAAGGGAATCAAGCCGGCTGAGACACCTATCATTTGACTTGGTGCCACATCGGTATATTCAATTTTTTCGACCGGAACTAATTCAAAATCTGCTTTGTAGCGGGCAACCACAGTGTCATCCACAATCTTGTTGTCTTTAACAGGAACATCTGCTGATGCAACGTAGGCATCGGCTTCCTGGTCGGCCCGCAGCCATACGACTTCGTCCGTGAGCTTGCCTTTTTTGACTTTGCGATAGGGTGTTACTAAAAACCCGTAATCATCCACAGTCGCGTACATCGCCAGACTTGAAATCAAGCCGATGTTTGTACCTTCAGGTGTTTCAATCGGACAAATACGACCGTAATGAGAAATATGGACGTCGCGTACTTCAAACCCAGCACGCTTACGATTCAAACCACCTGGGCCAAGTGCCGACAGACGACGTTCGTGTGTCAGCATTGAGAGAGGATTCGTTTGATCCACCACTTGTGACAATTCGCCACGACCAAAGAAATACTCGATCGCTGCCGAAATGCTCTTGGGGTTAATCAAGCTGCGGGGTGTCATGTCGTCTGCGTCTTTCAGACTCATGCGCTCCTGAACAGTACGGCGAAGCTTGAGGAAACCCTTCCGAATTTCATCACAAGCCAATTCGTCAATGGTTCGTAAACGACGGTTGCCCAAGTGGTCGATATCATCCACTTCTGCTTCCGACTCACCTGCAATCAGTTCCAGAAGATATTTGATGGAAGAAACCAGATCTTCAGGCCTGAGCACCATTTCGTTTTCAGGAACGTTGAGTCCCAGTTTGCGATTGATACGGAATCGTCCTACACGACCCAGCCGATAACGATTGGAATCGAAGAACTTTTCGGTAAACAGAGTGCGCGCCTTTTCTAGCTGGGGTGGGTTCCCCGGACGCAAGCGTTGGTAAATTCGCAAAAGCGCTTCTTCATGGCTTGAAGTAGCATCGTCAGCCAAGGCATTCAAAAGGTGTGGAGATTTTGGCAACTCCATCACTTCGACGTTTTTGACTTCTGAAGTACATATCACTTCTGCAATATTTTTTGTGATACGTTGACCAGCTTCTATAATTATTTCTCCAGCACGCTCACTGCCAACGGGATACACGACATCCTCGACAGCAACCTTGCCTTCGATTTTTCCTGCACTTCTTCCATCGGCAACTTTGGTTTTTGAGACTTCGTAAAATGTGCGCAGAATCTGCGAATCAAGTCCCATATTCGGATTCATGGCACGAAGCAGCGTGATTGCTGAAAATTTGCCACTTTGATCAATGCGAACCGTGATACTGTCTTTTTTGGTCGTATTGAGTTCGATCCAACTGCCACGCTCAGGGATTACCCGGCAGCTGAACATGCGGCGCTCACCCGCTTCCACTTCTGACACAAAATCGATACCCGGGCTACGGTGCAACTGACTTACCACAACGCGCTCAGCACCGTTGATGATAAATTCGCCACCCCCGAGCATGACGGGTAAATCGCCCAGATAGACTTCTTCTTCAACAGGCTGATCTTTGACCAATCGCAGCCAGATTCGAAACGGCCGACCGTAGGTCAGGCGCAGTTGCCGACATTCATCTGGTTCGTAGCGAGGCTTGCCCAGCTCGTAACGAAGGTACTCCAGACGAATCGTCTTATCATAGCTTTCAACGGGGAAGATTTCTTGGAGGACACTCTCCAAGCCTTCGTTCTTCCGTTTCTGATTCGCTATGCCATTGTATTGGAGGAATTGGTCATAACTTGCGGTTTGAATTTTAGTCAAGTCGGGAATTTGGTGGCCAATGCGGCCGCTACCAAAGGCCCGTACTTCAGGGGTCGACAAACGTCGCTGAGCCGTGACTGCCATAGGGCGTGCTGCTCCGATTTCACGAGGTAGGAAGCTGACGTTACTACAGGACCTATTGGGTAACAGGTACGCTGCATACGCAAATCGCTGAGCTTAAATCGATGGAAATGCTTCGAAATCAACGAACAACCTGAGGACCGAAATTGCGAGAATCTGGGTATCGTAATTCGTGCCTCGGATCCTTACTGTCGATGCCGAAACCGTGTAACGGCAGACACCCCGCGTACATTATTGCTGACGGGGAACTGCCCTAATTGGTTGGTCTACTTGACTGCTACAGTTGCGCCAGCCTCTTCGAGCTCTGCCTTGAGCTTGTCGGCATCTTCCTTGGACACGCCTTCCTTGACATTGCCTGGAGCACCTTCGACAAGCTCCTTGGCCTCTTTGAGACCTAAGCCTGTGGCACTGCGAACGACCTTGATCACGGCAATCTTGTTGCCGCCAAAGGATTCGAGCACAACATTAAATTCCGTCTGCTCTTCAGCTGCTGCACCACCGCCATCGCCGGGAGCAGCCATCATTACTGCACCACCGCCCGAAGCAGGCTCGATACCGTGCTCATCTTTTAGATAATCGCTAAGCTCTTTGGCTTCTTTTAGCGTCAAACCGACGATTTTATCGCCAATCTCTTTCGTGCTGGCGGAGTATTCCGCTACTGCTGCTTCACTCATAATCTTTCGCTCCCTTTCTCACTAAGTCGGGCTGCTGCGGCCCCTATTCACTAAAAATTGAAAACGTTAATTGCAAACTGCAAATTAATTTTTATCGTTCACCCTCATCGCCATCCCATCTGTTGCTGCAATACTGCTGCATACGAGCAGGACTCTTTTCAACTACTCTTGGCTCTTTTGCTCCACCTGGCTGGCAAGCGCCCCTCCGGGACCTAACAACTGTGCCGATAAAGTCGCACCCGGACCAAGAATCTGGCCTACCAGTAGACTCAACTGCTCCTGGCGGCTGGGCCACTTACTGACAGCAGAAACTTCTTCTGCTGAAAGCTTTGCTCCATCCATCACCCCGCCCTTGGCACCAAAGCTTCCGTACTTTTCTTCGCCGGCCAAACGCATAACTTCTTTGGCCAGGGAAACCACGTCTTCAGAACCCCAAATAACAGCTTGCGTGCCCGATGAACCCTCAAAAGCTGGGGCCAAAGCAGTGCCTTCAGTCGCACGTCGTGCCAAGCTGTTTTTAACTACCATCAATTGGATGTTCTTTTCGCGGAGTTCCTTACGCAACTCCATCGTGGCATTGGCTTCAATGCCAATCACATCGACAACCAGAGCATCGTTGACTTCGACAAGTCGACCTTTGAGTTCCTCGGCCATTAAATTTTTGAGGTATTTACTCATGACATTTGCTACATGTAAACATTCTTCGCGGATGGTACTATGGCCACCCCAGTGACGAAAACACGGAGGCAGCTAAACTGCTGGAAACAACTCTGCACTACAAGGAGATTCGTACACTCGGACTCATGGTGGCACTGATATGGGATGATTTCAGGTAGGTCCCTTTGACGGAAGCAGGCTTCATGCCTTGAATAATCTCTACAAAGGCCTGGATATTATCGACCAACTGTTGTGATTCAAAACTAAGTTTACCGACGATCGCATGAACATTGCCGCCTTTGTCATTGCGGAATTCAACCTTTCCTGCTTTGTACTCTTCGATTGTCTTGGCAACCTCAGGCGTGACCGTGCCCGCGCGCGGCGACGGCATCAATCCACGGGGACCGAGCACACGCCCTAGAGGACCGACAACCTTCATCATGTCAGGGGCCGCAATACATACATCAAAGTCCGTCCAACCTCCAAGAATTTTTTTCGCCAAATCCTCGTCGCCCACGTGATCTGCACCTGCCTCCTCAGCAGCCGTAGCAGCAGCACCCTTGGCAAATACGACCACACGTTGCTCTTTGCCAATACCATGGGGCAAAACAATCGAACCACGAACAATCTGGTCGGCCTGCGTGTGATCAACGCCTAATCGCATGGCAATTTCGACTGATTGATCAAAATTCGTTTTTTCGAACTGCTTTAAGGTATCAACTGCCTCCTTCAGGGAGAGGGCTCCCTCGGGGCGTTTTTCCAAAGACTTTTTGATTCGTTTGGCTAGTTTAGGCATGGTGTTTTCACGATTCTCGCAGTCAACTTCGTGGACTGCACATGGTCAACTTTAAATTGCGGTCAACGCTTTAATTGCTTTTTTAAATTGCTTTCGTGTCCTGTGGACTTACAAACGGGACATCCTGCTAACCTTCTACTTCAAGGCCCATACTTCGGGCCGTACCAGCAATCATTTGTACAGCAGAGTCCAGATCGCTGGCATTCAGGTCATTCATTTTGGTGTTCGCGATTTCTTCAAGCTGGACACGTGTGACCTTGCCTACCTTGGTTTTATTGGGCACACCGGAACCCTTGGCGATATTTGCCGACTTCTTCAACAAAACGGCTGCAGGAGGGCTTTTCGTGATGAAGTCAAACGAACGGTCGTTGTAAACATTAACAACCACCGGAATCATCATCCCACCGGCCTCTTTGGTCTTATCGTTAAAGGCTTGTACAAACTGCCCCAAGTTAACGCCAAACTTACCAAGCGCCGTACCTACCGGCGGTGCAGGTGTCGCTTGACCACCGGGGATTTGGAACTTGGCGGATCCTACAAGTTGCTTTGCCATGGTTTACTTCACTTATGATTTTATTGAACTTGTGTCGCTATCTGTAATCTTGCTGTGGGTTGCAAATTCTGCCCCAGAAAACGTACTAAACTTGCTCTGCCTGCCAGTACTCTAATTCCACGGGTGTGCTGCGGCCAAATATATTGATCATCACCGTTACGCGACCACTTTGCTCGTCGATACTGTTAACTTCACCCTCAAAGCTTTCAAATGTGCCTTCCTTGACTTTAACACGATCACCCAACTTGAAGCTGATGTTCAATTTTGGTGACTCTTCTTCCACTTCTTCTTCGGTCTGGATAATGCGAGCAACCTCATGCGGCAACATGGGCGTTGGCTTGCCACCCGATCCAGTGAAATCGCCGATACCGGAAGTTTCGCGAACTGCAAACCAAGTGTCGTCGTTGATATGCATGTGAACAACGATGTAACCTGGATAAAGCTTGCGCTCAACAATTTTTTTCTTTCCTGCCTTAAACTCCGTCACTTTTTCCATCGGCACGACAACATCGCCAAAATATTGGTCGAGTCCTTCGACGGCTATTTTACGCCTCAAGGCTGCGGTGATCGATTTCTCTCGGTTGCTCTGCACCTTAAGGATGTACCAATCCATCTTGATCTCTTCTTCTCCAGCTGCCCCTTCATCAGACATCGCGCCTGCAACTACTGGCTGAACATCCTCACTTGCTAACCCACTCTCATCAACCTCACCACTCTCAACTTCTTGCTGCGCAGTTTCTGCAGACGCAGTTTCTGCTAGTTCTGCCGCTTCACCCTGCTCTGCTGGCAAACTCTCGGTCGCTCCCGTAACCGTTTCTTCCTGCTCTTGATTTTCTAACGAGCCCGATTCTTCAGACAGCCCTGGGGAGCCGTCCTGCCCAGCAGATTCACGTTCAGCAGAAACAGAGTCAGCAGATTCAGATCCAGTCGATGGAGATACCGCCTGGATTTCGCCCTGAACTGCTGTTTCGTCTACCAGCTTGCTTGGTTCATCGCTCACTGAAGCGTCCTCAAAAAACGGGCCTGCCGGTTGCACGACTGCATTGAACCTGAACTAAAAAATCTTGCCGAAAAACCACTTCAAAATTAAGTCGTACACAAACAGCAATCCAGCCAGAAAAAAGATGACCACGATCACCACTATCGATGCACGCCACAATTCACTCCTGCCTGGCCAGGAAACCTTGTTCATCTCCGCTTCAACTGAAATCAAAAAATCAGCAAAACGCGGAATATTCACAATTCGCCAACTAGCCCACCACCCAACGGCCACAACAACCACGGGCCAAACATAAAGCCCCATGCTCGTGTCAGCTGCCAGACTACTCAACCGCCAGGCACCAACGGCCACTGCAACCGCCATCGCGGCAAGGGTAAGCTGCCGGGCGACTTTGCCCTGAGTCCGCTTGTAACTCGAAGCGTTGAACATTCCTGCAATTAACTCAGCCACACCTAATATCCATTCAGGGAAAATGACCAATGACCAAATCCCAATAACCAACGGCTAATACCACCACACCTACCCAACCACTGGACCTATCCCCCATTGGCCGCAGGGGTTTGGCCATCTATTTTCAGCAGGGGCGGTGGGACTCGAACTCACAACCCCTGGTTTTGGAGACCAGTGCTCTGCCAATTGAGCTACGCCCCTAGGGACCAAGGGGGAGGGCGAAGATGGAAGAAGGAGATATTACTCCCAAACTTCGTTTCTCCACCTTCCGCCCTCCGCCTTTATTTATTCCACAATCTTTGTAACGACACCCGATCCAACCGTCTTACCGCCTTCACGGATAGCGAAGCGAACACCATCATCCATGGCGATCGGCTTGCCCAATTCAACGGATATGCGAGCATTGTCTCCAGGCATGCACATCTCAGCGTCACCCACCAAGTTGGCAGTACCTGTCACGTCCGTAGTCCGGAAATAGAACTGGGGGCGATAACCGCTGAAAAACGGCGTATGCCTGCCACCTTCTTCCTTACTTAAAACGTATACTTCGGCTTCAAACTTCGTGTGTGGGGTGATGCTACCTGGCTTGGCGAGCACCTGACCACGTTGAATTTCTTCACGCTTTACACCACGCAACAAACATCCAACATTGTCACCCGCAAAACCTTCATCCATTGTCTTATTAAAGGCTTCGACACCCGTGCAGGTCGTCTTGGTAGGTGCCTCCGTCAGACCAATGATCTCGACCTCTTCACCAACCTTGATGACTCCGCGTTCAATACGACCCGTTGCCACTGTTCCACGACCTTCGATCGAAAAGACATCTTCGATTGCCATCAGGAAAGGCTTATCGTTTTCACGAACAGGTTCAGGTATATAACCATCAATGGCATCCATCAGCTCAGAGATGCACTTGGCGGACCCTTCGTCCTCCGGCGTCTCGATGGCGGCCTTGGCATTGCCTCGCACCAGCGGAACTTCGTCCCCTGGGAAACCATAAGTCGAGAGTAATTCACGGATTTCAAGCTCTACCAACTCCAGCAATTCTTCGTCATCAACAAGGTCGCACTTATTGAGGAATACGGCAATACGCGGCACCCCCACCTGACGAGCCAGCAGGATATGCTCGCGCGTTTGTGGCATAGGACCGTCCGCAGCGGAAACCACCAAAATGGCTCCGTCCATCTGGGCGGCACCGGTGATCATATTCTTAATGAAATCCGCGTGACCTGGACAGTCGATATGAGCATAGTGACGTGTGTCTGTCTCATATTCGACATGCGCTACTGCAATCGTGACGGTCTTCGTTTCATCACGCACCGTACCGCCTTTGGCGATATCGGCGTACGACTTAAACTTTGCCAAGCCCTTCTGTGCTTGGACCGCCAAGATAGCGCCCGTAGTTGTGGTTTTTCCATGATCGATGTGACCAATGGTGCCTACGTTGACGTGCGGCTTTGAACGTTCAAATGTATCCTTAGCCATTTTTCTCCCTAACTTCTCTCGGGGCCATGTGTTTCAGTGACAAAAATGGATCTGTCAAAAAACCCTAACGTGTTTCAAACAAACTAAAAAACAATCTTCATGAGAGCTGCTGATGAGACTTGAACTCATGACCTCTTCCTTACCAAGGAAGTGCTCTACCACTGAGCTACAGCAGCGGATGAATAGCCGCCAGCTCAAAACTCCTCGCCTCCCACCGCGACTCCCAACTCTCTACGTAAATACCGTGAATACCCTAGAACTACCGACTTACTGCAATCTCTGATTCATTTATTCCAACCCAATCTTTCAACCAAACTTCTACTCAACTGGTTTACTCGATGCCTTATAATCCACCCGCCCTAAATCTAACTGCTTCCGATTGTCGGTTGAGCGCCTCAAAGCGGGTGAAGGGAATCGAACCCTCGTCATCAGCTTGGAAGGCTGTTGCTCTACCATTGAGCTACACCCGCCTGCTGAATTTTGAATTTCAGATTGCGGACTTCCAAAAGCTCATCTGCCAAAAGTCCTTACTACATCCAATCCGCAATCTAGAATCCAAAATCCAAAATCCAAAATCCAAAAATGGGGGGTGCAGGATTCGAACCTGCGAAGGCAGAGCCAGCAGATTTACAGTCTGCCCCGTTTGACCGCTTCGGTAACCCCCCGACTTAATCAAACTCAGGCCAATAAAACCGTACTGCCAATCCGCCAGCCATGCGTTTAGTCCTGATATCCATAAAAGGCGTTTAAATTTAAAAAAACGTCGGCTTCGATCCGTCTCGGCGTCACAGATAAATTGCACTTTGCACGCGTCTCACCGATGACATAAGCCCAGCCCCGCCGTTCCCATCCGTCAAAAGCTAGCGGAGGGACTTGAACCCACAACCTGCTGATTACAAATCAGCTGCTCTGCCAATTGAGCTACGCTAGCCTAGCCAGGGTAAACTCGTGCGAATCAACTAATATAGCTATGTCTGCTAGAGTCGCAAGGCAGAAAGCCCGCTAATTTCGGGCCAAAATCACTCCCCCTGGGAACACTCCTCCCGCAGATGGCCGACAACCTGTCAAGTTTTCCCAGATTCACATTTTAGAGGGTCCCCTGCAGGCACAGCTGGCCAGACATGCAGGGGAAAATCCGATAGAAAATTGCGCCAAAAACGCACCTCAAGACAGCCACACTTCTCAGTATGGCGATCAGAGCCATTTCCTGGCAAAGCCCAGGTTCGATTCCAGGGGCTTGTCAGGGAGTCCAGAAGACAAAACGTCAGGCATAGCCTGGGATGCAATCAGAGGCTTTCAGGGGTGATTATGGGCCAAAATATACGGGTTAACGCAGACTGGATTCGCGCAACTCATGATGTGCTCAGCTTAGTAGGTCCAGGGCCATTTTCTCTTCCTGGGCTGCTATCCGCAGCTTATTCAGGGCCCTAGCCTCAATCTGACGGATTCGTTCCTTGGTCACACCCAGTTCGGCACCCACTTCTTTCAAGGTCCTTGGTTCACGAGAATGATCCAATCCAAACCGACCAACGATTATCTGACGCTCTCGGTCATCCAAGCGTTTCAGCACAAGTTGGATCTTGGCCAGTCGGTCCTGCTGCAACGACTCCTCAATAGTCGGGTTGCCACGATATTCCTGGGTCATATCAAACAGTTCTTCATGGCTCGTCCGGAAACGGTCACGTTGGCGATATTCGCCAGGAATCGTTCTGGCAAAGTTCTTCATGATCGCCCAACTTGCGTAGGTGCTGAATTTATTCCCACGAGCAAAATCGAATTTTTCGACTGCTCTTAAAAGGGACAGATTGCCGTCGCTGACTAGCTCAAAAAAGTTCTGATCTGGACTCACATGCCTTTTCGCGATGGAAACAACCAGTCGCAAATTACAACGCGCTATCTTGTTCTTGGTGTCCACGATCTGCTCATAAAGCTGCTCTATTTCGTCCATCACAGACGACTTGGGGTGCGCGAAATCAAGCTTTGATCGCAAGCGGACAGCCTTAAATTTAAGGTAGTTGTACATGCGAAACAGATGCTGTTCCTGTTCTTTGGTCAGCAGCGGAATCTCATACAAGCTGGCAAGATATGGGGGCAAGCCTGTTGGGCGTTTCGGTTTACGTGTAGCCGCGTCGCTTTCGGGCATTGGTCCCAGACAGGTCTTGTCAGCACCCTTTCGTGCAAAACGAGGATTGTCAATATAATCCAGTGGTAACTCGGCAATCCATTCTGCCCGCGTTTCATTGATGACCCGGTAAACCGTGGTCTTAGTACGATTGTAATCGCGGCAAAGCTTATCGACCGATGTCCCTCGACGGTAAGCTCGGAAGATGTTTGTCTTTTGCAGACTCGTGAGAGGGCCTGCACCAGCCGGAAATACGGCACTTTCTGGGTTTTCCTGGTCATGCTGCCGTAAGGCAGCACGTATTGTTTCAACACTTCTCCCGGTACGTTCCGCCAAGAGACGGACAATCTCGGCTTGGCCTCCACCGGAATATGCCAACTGTCTAGCCCGTTCGATGTAGTCCTGGCGTTGTTGATCGGTCAATTGACTAAACCGCGAACCACGCTGTACACGATCCGCATTATTCTTGACGAAACGGTCGACGCTACTGCGCAAGAAACCGACGCGCTTACGACCATCAAAAACCAGGCGCCGACTGACAAGCCCAATCGCCCTCCAGCGTGCAATTGTCTTCGTCGACACATTGAATTGTTTGGCCAAATCCTCAACCGTGAATACGGGCTCTCCAATGGTGTCTGCACGGAGGTCCGCCAGGTCGGAGAGATCTTCGATCAACAAACGTAGATCATGCAGCAAGTCACTTGCGGGTATTTTGCGGTTTCCGGCTTCCGGCAAAGACTGACCTGCAATTTTTGAGACGATCTGAGCGGCCGGATAACTCTTTTCGGGTTCTATTTCAGAGATCAGACTCTCGGTGGCCTCGATTTGTTTGATCAACACCTCGCGCGCAATCTGGGATTGTTCACGTTGGCTCAACCAACGAATCACTGGGTTTTTATAGTCCGTATGCATGGGCCACCTCTTCTCAATAAGTAATGCTCAGGGTGAGTAAGCGTGGTGTTCCGTGCGACTGCTTCGCCCACACTCTCAGCTACTTTTGACGCATCCGATCCCCCAGATGCCATTTTTCCGTTGCTATTCTTCCGCCGACCACGATCCTATTGCATGGCAACATGGATCTTGCCAGCAGGCATTGCTAGCCCTCATAGGGCTAATGGTTTTACGCATATTAGTAGCAATAGGTCGATAGAAGTTCGCCCTTTAGGCCGCTCAAGAGAGATGGATATAGCATGAGTATTGCCAAAAAGCTTTGCCAAATAAGGACTTATGAAAATATGAGTATTTTCCGCTATCTGCTTGGACATCTGAAATCCGCCCCCCAGATTGGCAAGCTGAGTAGATTTGAACAACTCTACCGCCTTGATCTTTCCACTGAACTGACTGCCGGAGGGCTGTCGATGACGCCATTATCCGTATGCATATTCCGATTGCCTGAATTTCGGTGAATTAGGGGTACCCTGCCAGGGACACCATTGCGAGAGTGCAAAAAGAGCCCGGAGTAAAAACGAAATGCTACGATTCATGACCATTTGTCTGCTCGCCTGGCTCGGAGCAGCCTACGCCTGGGCAGAAGAGAAAACCTCTTATTTGCTCGATCCAAAACTGACTGCGGGCGAAAGCTGGCTGGCGAACGTCAAACTCTCAGTCGGCGGAAATATGCACGTTGAGGATCAAGAAGCAGAAGAGAAGAAACTGCCTCTGACCGTTTCAGCCCACTTGCAATATGAAGAACACCTTCTGACTTGGTCTCCAGACAAAATTGCTCGTTCTTTACGACACTACGGCAAAGCAAACGCAAGAATCCAAGTTGAGGAAGGTGGGATTTTGCGCGAATTGCCTGCTAACACACGTCAAATTGCCGCAGAAATACGCAATGAAAGCTCAACATTGAATAGTATTGAGCAACCTCTAACACGCCAACAACTGGATTTAATCAATGTCGTAGGCAACACACTGGCACTCCAGCGTTTGCTGCCCGGGGACAGCCTAGCTGTGGGAGAGGGCTGGGACCACTCCGCTACGGCAATCGGACCGTTGCTGGGCTTGGACTATCTGGCAGTCTGTGAAGTCCGCAGCATCATCGTTGGGGTGGTGCAAGATCAGGTCCAAATTCGACTTTCAGGAACCGTACACGGTACGATTGATGGGGCTCCCACTGAAATGGAACTACGTGGCGCATACCTGTTTCATCAGGAACAAAAACGAATTACGAAGTTCAATCTGGCCATCAAAGAACTACGCACGGCCAGTGAAATCGTTCCTGGACTTGATATCGTGGCAAAAATATCGATCACTCTTGAACCTGTAGAAAGCCCCCATCCATTCACCGCAGACCAGTTGAAGCAAGCTGGCGACATTTCTCAACCACTGCCACGCGAACTCATGTTCGACGCACGTGCCCAAGGGTTTTGTTTCGAGCACAACTCCAACTGGTATATCACTGCGGAACAACGAAACTTAGTTTCGCTCCGTTGCATGCACACTGGGAACCTGCTGGCACATTGCAACATAAGCACTCTACCGGCTCGCAGCGAAGGACGATTTACGAGCCTTGACCAGTTGGAGCGAGATGTTCGCAACACGCTTGGTGACCGTTTAGAAAGTGTCTCGGCTGCAACCCATTGGACAACTCCACAGGGATACAAATGCTTGGGAGTGGTTGCCCATGGCAAGGTCCAGGAAGTACCAATCGAATGGAGGTATTATCTCCTCTCTGCCGACGGTTTACCCAGAGTTTCACTAGCAGTAACCGTTGAACAGTCCCAGCTTAAGCAATTCAATGATGGGGACCGCCAACTGGTCGATTCTCTTAAATTATTGTCCAAACAACCTACCAAAACCGCCGTCAAAAGCTTGGCGAACCCGCGCTAACCTCTATTTACGAGCAAACAGCTCCTCAGCGCTTTCCATGACGGGCACAACAACCACACCTCCCTCAGTAACCGTAAAACCTCGTCGACGGTCGAGGTCCAAATCAACGCCGATCTCAACATCTCTGGGGATGCACACGTTTTTGTCGACAATCGCCCTTTTGAGGATAGCACCTTCCCCCACTTGCACTCCGCGGAAGAGGATGGAATCTGCCACCTCGGCCCGTTCTTCGACACGAACCTTAGGGCCAATCACACTCCCTGTGACTTTGCCACCAGAAATAATAGCTCCTGGAGACACAATGCTATCGTGCGCGGCGCCACGCTTGCCAGAGTCATCATTGAATACAAATTTGGGAGGTGGCAAATGCAACTGACAAGTTCGTACGGGCCAGTGGTAGTCGTATAAATTGAGGTGCGGTTTGACTCCCGTCAATTCAATATTGGCGTCGTAATAAGCATCGAGAGTGCCCACATCGCGCCAGTAAGCATCGCCTTTGCCATTTTCATCCTGAAATGGAAAGGCGACGAGCCGATGGTCCTGGATGATCGACGGAATAATGTTTCGTCCAAAATCATGCACGCTATCGGACAGAGTCGCATCCTGGCATAGTTTGTCGAATAAAAAGTGAGCATTAAAAACATAGATGCCCATTGAAGCCAAACAATGATCTGGATCACCGGGAATTGATTTGGGCTGACTGGGCTTTTCATCAAAACCAATGATTCGGTTATCGGCATTAATTTGCATGACACCAAACGAGCGCGCTTCTTCCACACTCACCCGCAGCGCTGCGATAGTTAAGTCGGCATCGTTCTGCTTATGAAAGTCGACCATCTTGCTGTAATCCATTTTATAGATATGGTCGCCTGCCAGGATGACGACGTACTCGGGTCGCTCCTTTTCTAGTGTGTAGATATTCTGATAGACCGCATCAGCAGTCCCCTGATACCACTGTTCGTCGATGCGCTGTTGTGGCGGCACGGTGTCGATAAACTCATTAAGCTCTCGACGAAGCAAATGGCGCCAACCATTGGTCACATGACGGTCTAAACTCATCGCTTTGTACTGGGTGAGAACCAGCATTTTGCGGATTCCGCTGTTGATACAGTTTGACAGCGTAAAATCTACAATGCGATAGATGCCTCCAAACGGAACGGCCGGTTTGGCCCGATCACGCGTTAGTGGTTCGAGCCGAGATCCCTTGCCGCCTGCTAACACGACCGCCAATACATCTTTCATGCCAGAGCCCATATCCTGGTGCCGAAATCAAAACAATGAAAAACTAGCTGGATTCTAATGGTTTGTCAGAACTGAGCCTACTGTGTTTTACCGGAAATTATGATCCGCCAAAATTATCGATAATTCTTGAGCCTATCTATCGACGAAAGCGGAGCGAATGAGCACACCCCACGATCGATATTCGTCCGGATTTTCATCCCTATCGTAGCAAGTTGCGATGTTGCGAGTATCTGCGAGGGTCGCGGCAACATGGAAATCACCGCTGTCCTCAAGACCGTGCCCGAGATGACTCTATTGTTTTTACAGGGCCTGACCATAGAGTTCGTCGAACGCAGATAGCATGATTTTATCGGCAAAGCGTTTTGAGGCGACCTGTGCACCCGCAGCACCTACTTTAGTCGCCAGTTCTCTTTCCTCAAAAAGCTGGAGTGTGTTTCTGGCCCAGAGAGCCCTTTTGTCCCAGGGCACCAGGTAACCAGAATACCCTTCTTCGATGAGGTCCCGATTCGTACTGTTATCAGAGGCTATGACTGGTACTTTGGCTGCCATCGCTTCGAGTCCTGCAGGCAATGAGTTGGCTACATGCCAGAATACATCCACGTGCGTCAACAATTCTCGCCATTGGGAACAAAATCCAACAAACCGAATACCATCTGAATCTGTAGCCAAACGTGCAAAGCGTTCTAGACGAATGCGATCGGGTCCATCCCCGAAGATCAAAAGATGAGCCTGCGGATGGATTGTGCGAACTAATTCGAAACTCCAAATGGCTTCTTCAATGCGTTTCTACCGTGTAAGTTGTCCAGCGATGGCGACTATTCGACTATCGAAAGGCAGGCATTGGTCAGCCCAGAATTTCGCACGAGCCCCCTCGCAGGGCGGTGTCTGGGTAATACCTGGGGCAATCGCCGGTGCCGCAAGCACTCGTGGTGTCGCTGTGCCAACTGCCGAACAAAAGTTGATTGCTGCTTGATCCCAGCAATGGAGAATATCAAACGGCCTACGAAGCATCTCTTGCCTGAGGCGCCAGGCCACAAACGGATCATATCTCCAGCGACGATCAAGCCCAAGACAATCAATACCTTCTTCTTGCCAGGTATTCAGAATATTTCGATCGGCAGACATCCCTACCACCCGTACGAAGTGACCAGCACGCAACTGGTGGTCAACCAGCGTACGCAGTTGTCTGGTTTTTCCGTAGCCATCCAGTCTGGCAATCGCATGGAGAATCTGTAGAAATTGGCTCATGGCGAGACGTTTCCATTGGGCTTACACTAGAGGCAATTACTCTATTGCGCGAAGGGCCAATCGCAAAGGGCCCTATACGTACGGCAGCTTAAAAACAACAGATGGGCTCGCTAGTTTCAGGTAGGGTAAAAAGTCATTTTCCTAGGACCGATTTCAAAAATATTTGAATCGTTTCCTCTGATGTCCAACATTCTAACCCAGCCCCCTAGAAGCACCGATATGGCATTGGACCAAACCGCAAGCTCCCATCTGGGCGAATGGTCACAAATCGATTTAGCCGGACATCCGTGTCCACTCTACGAACCACACGAGCCTAACGAACACGGCTACACGGTACTCTATCTCCATGGTCGCTACCAAGGAACACCAGCCGACCGGGCCCAAATGATGGAGCATTTTGCAAACCACGGTTTACGCATTATTGCCCCACTGTCACGTCGCAGTTGGTGGGCCGATCGACTGTGTCTTGACTTTGATCCACACATCACACCCGAAAAATATCTGCTCCAAAAAGTCCTACCTTATATGCACCAACGCTGGCAATGCGAACCTCCTCGTATCGCATTGATGGGAGCCAGCATGGGGGGGCAAGGGGCACTACGACTGGCCTACAAATATCCAGATCTATTTCCTGTAGTGACCGCGTTTTTTCCCGCCATTGACTTCCAAATTCGCATGGAAGAAGGCGATCGAATCCTGTCCCAAATGTACCGCGATCCTGAAGATGCCCGCCAAGATACGGCAACGCTGCACATTCATCCACTCAATTGGCCACGGCACCAGTGGTTCTGCTGCGATCCTGCCGATGTGCGCTGGTTCGACTCCGTCGATCGGTTGAGAATGAAGCTTTACTCTTTGGGCGTTCCGTATGAGTGCGATTTAGAAACATCCGCCGGAGGACATACGTGGGAATACGTTGATCACATGACAAAACAAGCTGTCGATTTCTTGTACCAAGGTCTGGAGCAAGAGCGGTTGCGTGTCGTTTGAGAATCTAGCGTACTTGCGGACTGCGAGGTTTTTGGCCCATATCAATTTGTTTCCACCCACCACGTACAATACCTTCGACCTTAACCTCTCCTGATTTGTGGATGTAGATAATTTTACGTGCGGCTGTTTCCGAAGGAGGAGCACCCACAAACTGTTCATGGGTTAGTGTTGCTGGTAGACGTCCCGTACCTTCGAGCAAAAACATCGTTTTTAATTGGTCATAAGTTGCTTTTTCAGAGGTAGCTGTAAAACTGCCTCTCTCCCCGACACGGCCTTCAACAATCACGTCACCTTCAGCCAAAAATTCCAAAGGGCCAATTCCTGACCGTTGCTGCAGGCGGGCTAAAGGATTCTCTGCAACTCCCAGTTTCTGACAACTTATCCAGGTTGTGCCTAGCTCAGGCATGCCTCGTACCGATTTCTCGAGTTTTTCATCCCATGAATCCACGGGACCGTACACTGCTTCCACATCGCCTAAAACGGCTACGTGACGACGGTTTAAATTGCCTTCTATACCCCGCACAAAATCAACTTGCAAGAATTGCAATTGCTGGCCACGGTTATGATTTTGGGGAGTCTGGTTTGCAAAATGGTTGCCCTTGGACAGGTGGACAGATTCTAGTCGTCCACCTCCCTGCCCATGGATCAGGCCCGTTTGCTGGTTCACAACAAGCGATTCTTCAAGCGTTATGGTCTGCACCGAAGTCAGTCCGGTTGCATCACGTTGACTGAATTGGGCATCAGCCCCGCCCGAACATTGCAGTTGTGCAAGTTGAGCGCGCTGTTGCGAGGCGGCCCCATCAAACCGGATTGGTACCGAGAAATGAGTCGTGAGTTGCTTGGTTTTTAACCATCCCTCACCGGCTTCTACTTCAACTCCTTGACGAAAAATAACCCGATCCTGGTCAAGTTCCATCCCTCCTTGCCAGCGAATGGTCATCATTTGCTTGGTGGCTAGAGCTTTCCCGCTGAAATCCTGATCAACGGGAATTACCAATTCTCCAGGAGATTCAATCCAGGCACGACTTGTGCCACGATTTAAATTCAGCTTTTCTGCACGGATGGATATTCCGGCAGCAGTGACTGTTGCTGGTTTTCCGTGCAAGGATATTTCAGCCGAAGGAGAATCTGCGTTTTCAATGTGCAATTGCGAAGCTCTCACAATCAATGGCTCTTCTGGAGTCGCCCGTATCGAAGCCGTCTCGCTAAAATGAACATCTCCTTCCACGTCAATTCGTGTTACCTCGGGTTGCTGATCGCGTACCGTCAGTAGCATTTGGAGCCGCTTGCCATCAATGTGATACGCACGTGATCGCCCCGAAGCACTAGGATTTCGTAGATTGCTGGATTGCAGGCGACCTCTGCCTGGGCTCCCCAAATCAAGATGACTCGAAGCGTATTGAATACGCACATCCAATTGGTTGACTTTGCCGGACAACTGCGATGAATCAACATCAATTTCACCGCTTGCAACAATGCGCTCTGGCACCACGGCTGCAGGTAGCAAGTTTGCTTCCGAACCATCTATTGCACTTTCGCGCAAGTAGACGTCCAAATCATTGGCAGCCCATAATCTTCCTAAGCCCAAAAGTTCTAATCTAGGTCGACCGCGCACCGAAAGTACCGGTTTCCCCCCAATCCGATACAATCGGAGTTCTTTGGTCCAACGCATTTCCATCGGCTCAGAGGATGTATTCTTGCCACCCCCAGCACTTCTATTTCCTACACGATCGCCACGAACACTGATCCATCCGTTGCCAGAGGCTTGCAGGGTACCGATTCGATGGGAAGCGTTTAGCGCAGGAGCCTGGTAACGAATCATAGGAGCATGAATTTCACTACCTTGGTAAGAAAGCATCACTTCATCATTACCGTCTAAGGTGATTCGACGAGATTGCAACTCCAACCACATTTTTTCGCATCGCGCAGTCGCTTGCTGAGATTGGGCATCAAGTTCCACGGGCTGAGCAACGGTCCCAAGTGCCTGAATGGATCCGGGGCGCAACTCGTTCTGGGATGCTTTCTTTGCAAATGAACCCTTCGTCAGAAACAAGCTCAAAGTATGACAAAGAAGCAGATCCCGCTCACCCGTGGGATGGATTTGCTCGACTTTTACCTGATCTTCAAAAAATGCTTTGCTATGTGCAAAGTGAAAACAAAAACGTCCTTGACAATTGACTTGCACGGGTGGAGCTGGAGTTTGGGATGGACTCCCTGCAGACAATTTTGTGTTTCATGGTACCAACCTGGCCTGGACATCGTGGAGTATTTCCAAGGACTCAATACTACCCGAGCTAACTCGTTTTACTGCGGACTCACTACTTTCAACTTCTACCAGCCGAATCTCCATAACGCGGCCGTGCCCCCGGTGGGGGCCTAGTTGCACGTCCACTTCGGCATCGGTACGGATGAGGTCCTCTCGCAAATCGACATCACGCGTGGTAAGCAACAAATCATCTTGGGAACCTGGCTCACGCATATCGCTACGGACAGTAATATCTCCCAATAACTTGCCATGTTGCACACGACCGATGCCTCCCAGTCCAGGACGAACTCCTTCGTCCAATTGCAATACGGCTCCATGAGGAGCTTCCAGAATGACCGCATCACGAGGTGCAACATCTCCAAGCGTATAAGAATTTGGGAAAAACAGCAGAGCACATTTATTGATCCGCAATAGGCCCGTATCGCTTGTTCTATAGTTATCCAGGATGATCATCACCCTGCCGTCTTCAAACGTTTTGGGTGGGTTGGCAAGCGCCCAATGTCCCGGCGGAAAATAAGCAGCCAGTAAATCACGGTATTTGTGCGGCGCTTGACGAGGTGGTGTTATGCCATCTTGAACAGCCCTGTCTTGTGTACCCGACACAGGCTCTAAAAATGGCACCGCTAGAAGTACGTAACCCTGATAAATCACTACCAGCAAGGCAAAGGCAATCGCAGCGTGCGTGATCCGGGTCAACATGAAGTTTATGACAACTTTTTCTACGTAACCAAATACAGGTTAACTCGCGTACTTGCGCAGGACGCTATCCCAGCACCCCGTATTTTTAAGTAAAACTTCCACCAATTCACGTATCGCCCCAGAACCACCATCGAGACTGGTTACATAGTCCGCACTAGAGAGCAATTCTTCTGCCGCATCGGCCACAGCAACGCCTAACCCAACTGCTTGGATTACTTGCCAATCGGGCAAATCATCTCCCACGAAACAGACTTGGGACAGGTCGTATTCCATTTCTTCGCACAGGGATCGAACAACCTGCAACTTATCGCTGACTCCTTGTCGTACGATATCAATGTCGAGTTCCGCAGCACGAAGTTTTACAACTTGAGAGCTGCGACCTGTAACAATACCCCAGCATCCACCACTTTGTTGCCAGAGCCGAATGCCTTGCCCATCCCGGATATGAAACTGTTTTGATTCTATCCCCCGGTTATCAATAATCACACGTCCATCTGTCAGGACACCATCAACATCGGTGAGGATCAAGCGGATGTTTTTACATTTATCAGCTAGCTTGGTCATGGTTATGCCTGCTATTCATCGGCAGTAAATAGGCGAACAGAAGAAGTGCCGCTATCGATATTTTTCTGCGGACCTGGCTCTGGCAATAAACCAAGCACATCCGTCACGTCAATCAAACCAGCCGGTTTGCCCATGGAATCGATGACAGGAATTTCGCTTATCTTTCTCTCAGCCAGAATATCGATCGCACCAAGCATCTTGTCGCCTAATGATACGGTCGTAGGTGAGGTATTCATGGTCTCTCTTACTGGACAATCAAGAGCCTCTTCGTTGCGGCTTTCGATCAGGCGAACTAAATCGCTATCCGTGAACAGACCCTCTAGTTGACCCTTCTCATCGGTAAGCATAATTGCCCCGGTACGTCGGCCAGGCTTCGTGCAGGTGGCCAGCACTTGACGAATGGTCCTGTCTGCACAGGCTATACGACATACGTCAAGAGATCGCATGTAATCTTCTACATGACTGAGCTGAAGTCCCAAGGAGCCACCCGGATGAAACTTTGCAAAATCAACTGCTTCAAATCCTTTCAAGCGGCTAACAACCAGCGCCAACGCATCTCCGAGTGCAAGCATGACTGTTGTACTCGTGCTCGGTGCCAGGCCATGCACGCAAGCTTCTTCCAATTTGCCCAATTCGATAGTGATATTGGAATTTTGGCCAAGAGTACTTTGGGAATTTGCCGTGATCGATAGCCGTTTTGCTCCAAGTTGATCCAGGGATGGCAACAAGCGTACGATTTCTTCGGTCTCGCCACTTTGCGAGAGCACCAGCACCAGGTCGCCTTCCTGAATGCGTCCTAGATCACCGTGAACGGCTTCTGCCGGGTGCAGAAAATGGGCTCCGGTACCGGTGGAGGCAAAGGTAGCCGCCAACTTTTGTCCAACCAATCCAGCCTTGCCCATCCCCGTCACAATCAGGTTACCCCGCAGCTCATAAATCGCACGCACAGCTTGATTAAAACTTGTGTCCAGTTTGCCCATCAAATTGGCCAACTCGCGTACTTCGGTACCTAGGATTTCACGTCCCAGTTGCAACACTTCACCCTCAGTGAGCGGCAGCGGAGGGGTCTGGGTACGAATCGCTGTGGAGGAGTTCATCGGGGTGTCTTCCTTGACAATGATGGTGGGTGGATCTGAAAGCCGGGTGATTGTAGGGTGTGCGTCACCCCGACTCAATGCTATTCCCCCTGATAGCAAACCCCTGCACAAAGAACGGAACGATGTCCAATGGATTGCTAGCACAACTTGGAAGAGTAATCACAAGGAATGCGTAGAGAAGACGCACCAATACCTTAGTAGAACCAGGGAATTGCACTACCGCTTTGAACACCTCATGCGTTGTAGGGGGTCCAGAGCGAAGTGCCGGCCGACTAAAAAGCGAGAAATCAAAACACCCCCAAAGATGGATCTTCGGCACTCTCTATGAGGGAGAAACGCAAAACGGTCCTCTGTGAAGATGGGCCATTGAATCGGCTTTTCAAACTTACTGTTCTTCTCAGCGTTTCCACCCTTTACTTCCACGGCTGCCGGAATTTCCTCTTGATTTCCCACCACCTCCAGAACGACTTCGATCCTTGGTGCCTCGGCTCTGCGAAGAAGTTCGTTTTTGCACCTGACACGAAGTTGGCTGCTTTTTTTCGAGGTAGCTCGAGGAGTGTAGGACCGCTTCACCCCCTGCGTACTGCCATTTTGCAAATTTGAAATTCGTGGACCCCGTCCATCGTATTTTTGTGATGGTTGTTTTCCTGTCGGGATCTTTTGTTGAGCGATTCGAGGTGCTGTTTTTTTCTCGTCTGCGCAACTCGGCACTTTCGATATGCTGTTGACGATCCACCTCCAGATGCTTTTTGGCGCGATTGTCCTTCTTCTTTTGCTGATCTTTGCTTAGCTTACTCAGCTTAAGCGATTCACGTTGCTGACGATCTAAATCATGAACAGCCACCACGGTCCGATTGCTCTTCCAATCAGGATGATTCTTACCATGTCCCTTTCCTTGCTTATTTAGGTAATGGTTTTGGTAAGCCCATAGTGGGTCATAACGATGCCGATGTTGGTGAGACTGCCGACCCCATGGGTTGTATCCTTTTCCCCATGGAGACAGCCAATTAGGAAGTGCTGCCTGTCCACCATAGCCATAATGATAATGACCGTAATGACGATGCTACATGGTCGATAAACGTAACGGCTCCTAGAACCATGGAGGCCTCGGGTCCAATAAACAGAAGCATAAAGAAATCCACGGGCAGAAAGAGGAGATACCCAGTAGCCACTTATCAACAAACTACCACGTGGTGTGTAAATCATAGTGACTGGGCGTCCAAACCCAATTGGGATACGAACGGTACCAATAGTCCGTTCTCCAGGCAAAGGATTGCCCATCCGGCGCCAGCAGCCGGGTGCCCAAAGATAGCCGTATCCCGGCGCAGGACTGGAGGGACCTTCTTCTATAGTTGCAGGGGGAGTGGGCAAATATCGAATCTCTGCCTCCCCAGCCCAAAACCCTGGAGTCCATTGAAAACCGTTTTCGGCTTGGACCCATTCGCCTGGCACCCAGTTGCGACCTGGTGGAATGTCGCGCCACAAACCACTCACCCAAAGAAAGTCCTCTCGTTGGGGATCCCATGCCCAATAACCTGGAATCCACTGAACATTTCGACCTTCGGGCTAAAGTTCGGGTGGTAATTCATTCACGGGTGTAGGCGGTTGTTGTTTGATGATGACCGTTTTGCCTGTCCGCAGCGGTCCACTGCCGACCTCGTGACAGTCGGCAACCCCCATCTGGTCGTCGTAGACGAGTTCGATGCCGACCAGCCCGAGTTCGTGTGCGAAGCTCATGGGCAGGCTGCGGTCCACGGTCGTTCGGATGATGCCGCTGGATCGGAGCAGTTCCGCCACAGCCTGGGCGGTGGCGGTCTCCCGATCCCCCGAGAGTCCGCCGGCCGGTTCGTGATCGGCCGGACACGTCACCGCGTCGATCGTGGCGTGTTCCCTGGCCCGATGCACCTCGATGTCACGCAGCAGCTGACAGCGAAGATCAAGTCTCTATTTCAGTACTTCGGACGGTTACCCTTCAGCTATCCATGGCTGACCAG
>PATG01000114.1 GCA_002713555.1 Planctomycetaceae bacterium | reverse complement strand
TGCTGAGAGGGGCTCTGCCCCAGATAAGCTGCCCGGATCTGTTCCTGCTGAAATCCAACCCATCCAACGCCTATAAAAGCGCCTATAAAAGCGCCTATAAAAGCGCCTATAAAAGCGCCTACAATAGCGCCTACCTAGCGATTCCCTACAGGTGTCCCATATAGTGCCCGCTTTTCGTGCCGAGGAATCACCCCAGTCAAGAGCCTCCGAGGGGTGATTGTGCCTGACTGGATCACAGTGTCAAGGTGCACCCATCTGGTCGTCAGTCGGTCTATGTGTTTTTCTGGCAAAGCAGGTGAAATTCGCTCCCCAGCCTCCTACTAGATTCCAAGAGGCTCGTGAGCCGACATGCAGACCTAAACAGGGGCGGACAGCGGCTATCGGATCATGAGTGGGTGCTTTCTGCGAACCTAATAGACTGGCTGAATCTCTCCTACCATGCTGGTCCTCGCACTAGGAACCGCCTATAATCCCCTGGACGAGCTTACCCGTAGCTTTACCAATATCCCCTGCCCGATGCCCGACGCCCTACCGCAATACGATCCACTGTATCTCCAAGGCATCGAGTACTTCAATGAATGTGAGTTCTTTGAAGCACACGAGACATGGGAAGAACTCTGGACCGAGTACCGTGGTGACGCTCGTCGGTTTTATCAGGGTTTGATCCAGGTAGCTGTGGCTCTCCACCATTTTGGAAACGGTAATATCCGAGGTGCCAAAAAAGTCTATCTGACCAGCCGTGCTTACTTGGAAGAATACCCTGCCCAATACATTGGCCTGAACTTGCAAGCTTTTTTAGAACAATACCATGCTTGCTTTGCAGAAATTCTCGCCAGCAAAGAAGAATTTCCGCACGTTGATATTGATCCGGAATTGATTCCTGAAATCCATTTGGACGAAAGCTAGAAGACTGCTAGTCTTTCGCCATCACCCTCATAGGTTACCCTTTATGTTGCCCTGGGATGTAGATGATTTAACATTTGACGAAACCCGTTTCCGGGGGAAAGTGCGCCTCTTTCCATTACCCGATTTGGTAATGTACCCCCATGTGATGCAACCGCTCAACATCTTTGAACCTCGCTATTTAGAGTTACTGAACGAAGCACTCGACAGCGACGGCTTAATTGCCATGAGCGTGCTAAATCCTGGTAAAAAAATGTGGCCCACACAAAAAACGATCGGCCACATGGGGCCGCAATCTACGGATCGTCCCGAAGTGCTCCCTCATGCTTGCCTTGGCAAAGTAGTCACGCATCAACGAAAAGAGAATGGACAATACAATATCCTGGTACTGGGAATGCGAAGGGTGACCATTCACACCGAGCTGCCACCGGAGCGCAGCTTCCGTCAAGCTGAAGTCAATCTGCTAGATGATTTTTGCCGCACAGAGAATGATACGGATCGAGCCGACTTGCAGGCCGCATTAACCCAAAGATTCCAGGAATGTCTCCCCGAGGAGCAATCGGCGCATCCTGCTTTGAGCGAAATGCTCTCTACTGAAATTCCCCTGAGCGTACTTACTGACCTGGTTAGCTTCGCGATGCCATTTAACATAGAAACCAAATGCGAGTTACTCAGAGAAAATGACGTTGACCGTCGTGCTTGGATTCTTCTGGAGGCGATGGACCGACTGCCAAATCCAGAACCGCAACAAGGATCGCAGAGTGGATATCTACCTCCTTTCAGCGAAAATTAATCCTCATGGCAATAATTCACCCCAGAAATTGCACCCTGCATTGCGCACACCATAGACCTTAATGAATCGGAGACAAGGACACAGCACCATGAGCTCGGTTAATCAAAACGATGCATCACCTGGAGTGGATCATGGTTCACTATCTGGGGAGCTTGATCAGATAGATGACTTCAAAAACACGACAACCGAAGGATCCCAACAGGTAGACAAGCCACGAATCGAACAGGCTGTTCGCGAAATCCTGGCTGCGGTTGGCGAAGACCCCGATCGCGAAGGTCTGCTCGAAACACCAGCACGCGTTGCGCGCATGTACGCTGAGATGTTTAGTGGACTTCACTCCAACCCCAGGATCCATCTACAGAAGTTTTTTACTGAAAAATACGATGAAATGGTTCTGGTACGTGACATTTCGTTTAACAGTATGTGTGAACATCACATGCTGCCATTCATTGGCAAAGCACACATTGGCTATGTCCCTAATGGCAAAGTTGTTGGACTTAGCAAATTGGCTCGAGTGGTTGAAGACGTTTCCAAGCGTCCACAAGTGCAAGAACGGATGACCGAGCAGATTGCAAATCTACTGATCGAAGAATTGGAAGTCAAAGGAGTTGCGGTAGTGATCGAGGCCTCACATTCCTGCATGTCGATTCGCGGGGTTCGCAAACCAGGTAGCCTTTGCGTCACTTCGGCTATGAAAGGCTTGTTCCGTTCAAATCTTTCCAGCCGCTCAGAAGTGATGAATCTCATCTATGGCAATCGCAGCTGATAGCTTCGTGGCAAGTTTCGAGCTGCGAGTCATCTTCGTACAACCTCCATTTGGAATATCTCCATTTCTTTAGTCACACAAACATGAGCCTTCTTGTCCAATTTCTACTACGGCTCGTGTTTGGCTTAGCTCTCAGCATGGCTATCACATCGCCACGCCAGGTTACGAGTGGGTATTTTAGAAATCATTTGTATGTCACACTCGGCCTAGCATCGTTGGCAGCCTTATTAAGCCAATCGTTGGCTATGCTTTCCTTTTGGCCAGCAATTGCCGCTATCGTATTCAGCTACTTGGGCTCCGCATGTTGGCTTTATGAAAAAACCCGATCAGGCCGTTTTTTCTTAGGCCTCGTTTGTCTCTCAGGGCTCGTTGGGATTGGGTTCACATTCGCATGGAACCACGATCCCCTATCTTCCTTGACTTCTGTCTTGATGCTACTGGCACCCATCAGCTCTGGCCTGCTATTGGGCTTTACCATGGGGGCAATGCTATTGGGACATTGGTATTTAAATTCCCCCACCATGGAATTAAAGCCTCTCAGGAAGTTAATCCTGGCAATGGGCGCTGCAGTGTCTCTGCAAGCCATTCTTTCAGTGGTGGGTTTATGGGGAGAAATTATTGCTACCGAACATCTGACCTTACAATGGATTCTATTTGTTGTCCTACGCTGGACATTTGGGTTACTGGGGGTGGGAACCATGACCTGGATGGCGTGGCAGACACTCAATATCCCCAACACACAAAGTGCTACAGGCATCCTTTATGTGGCAGTGATCGGTACATTTGTCGGCGAAACAATGGCCTTACTACTGTCGAGCGAGTCCCTTTACCCGCTATAATGGTGAGAGGACGGTCGTTGCAAGCCAACTGCCTAGGCGGCTAACAAATCCCTGGTGCTTGACATACCTGCTGGATGATGGCCGAAAAGCACAACCCTGACCCCACTTAAGAATATTAGCCCACAACGAGTCTGTCTGTGAATGTTACTTATGCCTGCCCTGCTTGCGACTCAGGGGTACGCTTGTCGTTTGATCCCACGACGCGCGAACTCACCTGCCCCCATTGCAATCAACGACTTGAGATTCCTCATGACGCCATCACGGGCAAACAGGTCCGTCGTTGTTTGACATGCCCCAGCATTGATCTTTACATCCGCAAAGACTTCCCACAGCGGCTTGGTGTCGCATTGGTAGGCGTAGGTGTTCTTGGCAGTTCCATCGCCTGGTACAACATGAACATCTACTGGACTTTTGGCATATTATTCTCGACAGCACTTATTGACGTATTGCTCTATATGTTTGTGGGGGACGCGCTGATGTGTTACCGCTGTCAAGCACAATACCGGGGAGTGCAAGAGATGGACTCACACGGAATTTTCGATCTGGAAACGCACGAAAAATATCGTCAAATGGCAGCCCGCATGGCAAATCAGCAAAGACCCGATGCCCCTGTACCAGCAATCAATGAATAGGTAGTTAGAATTGAACTATGGGTCCTTGTGACCTTGGGCTGTAACACTTCAGGTTTTTTTCATGGATGTTGAACAACAGCGAATTGAAGAAGATCTGCGAGGACAACTCGCCGGGGAAGTGCGCTGTGATGATCTTTTTGTCCAGCTCTATTCAAGTGATGCAAGCATTTACGAGTTACCACCGTTAGGAGTTGTACGTCCACGTACTGTCGACGATGTCGTAGCCACAGTCCGCTATGCCACTGCGAACAATATTACACTGCATCCAAGGGGCAGTGGCTCGGGACTGTCCGGTGAATCGCTGGGACGTGGCTTGGTCGTCGATTTTTCACGCTATATGCGCCGCATTCTAGAGATCTCTGATGACACTGCACGTGTTCAATCAGGTGTTATCCTAGATCAACTCAACAAAACACTGGCTAGCCAAGGCCGCTTGTTTGGTCCAGACCCTGCGACAAGTCATGTAACGACGATGGGAAGTGTGGTTGCCATAGACGCTGCTGGAAGCCACTGGCCCATTTATGGCTCAGCACGACGGCATATCCAGTCGCTCGAAGTTGTCTTGGCCAGCGGCGACGTGGTGCAATTGTCGGTTCATGATATTCCTCAACACGACGAAGCTTCAGCACTGACGTCGATTCTGAGTGGAATGCATACGGTTTTGCATCAGTATCAAGACGAAATACGCACCTGCCAACCTCGCAGTTTGGTGAATTGCTGTGGCTATCGACTTGACGACATTCTCGAGCAAAACCAGATTCATCTGGCACGATTACTGACAGGCAGTGAGGGGACTTTAGGGTTGATTACTGAGGTAACGGTGGCAACCTCTCCTCTGCCCCAGCATGTGGGTAGCACAATCCTCTTCTTTGAAAGTCTCGAAAAAGCTGCCCAAGCCGCCATTCAGCTTGAGCCTCTGGAAATAAGTGCCTGCGACTTGATGGACCGAAGACACCTCAGTCTGGCTCGTGAAAGCGACCCTCGCTACGAACTGCTCATTCCCCAAGCCGCAGAAGCTGTACTCCTCGTTGAGCATCACGCAGAAACGGACGCCCAATTGAAGGATCGTTTAACAACAACCGTCGAACAACTCAGGCATAAGAGCAAACTAGCTTCAGGTGATTACACCGCATCCGACAAACACGATCACGATATGCTCTGGCAATTAGCACGCCAGTATGTTCCCGCCCTCTATCGGTTGAAAGGCTTCACACGTCCCATTCCGATCATCGAAGACATTGCCTTACCCCCTGCGGAATTGCCGGAATTTTTGCACCGCATGCAACAGGTGCTCAAACAAGAACATGTCACTGCTTCACTCTTCGGCCATGCAGGCCATGGACAGCTTCACATCCGGCCTTTTTTAGATATGGGAAACCAGGACGATGTAAACAAAATGACGGTACTCGCAGACCGGCTCTACGCCGAAGTCTGGAATTTGGGAGGTACCATAAGTGGTGAGCATGGAGACGGAATGAGCCGTACGGCGTATGTCGAAGAGCAATACGGCCCACTCGCAACGGCGTTTGGCGAAATCAAAGAAATCTTTGATCCAGAATTGTTACTCAACCCAGGCAAAATTGTAGCAGAAACAGACGCTGGAGTGACGGAGCATTTGCGTCATGTAAGCTACCCACTTTTAGACAAGCTTGATTTGTCGGATCAGCACCCTGCACACCCGATGGATCAGCCAGTCAAAATCGTTGATTTGCAACTCGACTGGCGCCCTGAAGAAATGGCGCAGGCCGCACGCGCTTGCAATGGATGTGCCGCGTGTCGTACACAGAGCGAAGAGGCACGGATGTGTCCCATCTTTCGTTTTGCTCCACGAGAAGAAGCGTCGCCGCGTGCCAAAGCCAATCTGACCCGGGGGATTCTTACGGGGACTATGCCGGCTGGAACGGTATTGGATGATGCCTGCAAAGAAATTGTTGATCTTTGTGTACATTGCCACATGTGTCGGCAGGAATGTCCGGCCAATGTCGACATTCCCAAACTCATGGTCGAAGCCAAAGCGTCTTACGTAGCAACGAACGGAGAGCGACTCCATGATTGGGCACTTGCTCGCATTGATATGCTATGCCGGACCGGTTCACGTTTTTCGCGGCTGGCAAATTGGTCCGTTCGCAATAGGTTCGCACGTTGGCTGATGGAAAAAACTCTTGGTATTGCTCAAGGCCGAAAACTACCCCGCTTCAGTCGTCGACCCTTTTTGCAGCAAGCGACCGATCGCCGACTGAACCGCCTAGAACGCAGTACTACAGAAAAAGTCCTGTACTTCGTCGACACCTATGCCAACTATTGTGATACGGAGCTCGCCCAAGCTTTTATTGCCGTCCTGGAGCACAATAGTATCAAAGCCTTTGTCCCTGATACCCAATTGCAGTCGGGCATGCCACTGATCTCCCAAGGAGTCCTGGAGCCCGCACGGCAAGCCGCAGAACAAAACGTGGCTATGCTCGCCGAAGCGGTAAGGCAAGGTTACAAGATCGTCTCTACCGAACCGTCTGCAGTGCTCGCACTGACTCACGAATATCCGATTCTATTGCCTGGTGATCATGATGCAATTCTGGTAGCCGAGAACACGTTTGAAGCATGCCATTATTTATGGAGCTGCCACCAAAGGGGCAAGTTAGAACTCAATTTCTCCCCACTCAACACCTCCATCGGCTACCATACTCCTTGCCATACCAAAGCTCTCGAAATTGGCGCTCCTGCCGAAAACTTATTGAGACTCATTCCTGGCTTGCAAGTCAAAAAAATCGAAAAAGGATGCAGCGGCATGGCCGGCATGTACGGTATGCAGCGAACAAACTATCTAAATAGCTTGCGTGCAGGATTGCCATTGCTAACTGCCGTTCGGTCAGGCAGCTTCCAGCATGGTGCTACCGAATGCAGCACCTGCAAAATCCAGATGGAGCAAGGCTCCTCCAAACCAACCATTCACCCAATCAAACTGGTGGCCTTGGCTTATGGACTTATGCCAGGACTGCGTGAACTCTTGAATAGCCCTAACGAAGAGCTGGTGGTAACATGAGACTCGTCGTTAAGTTATTTGCGGGTGCTCGCGAGTTAGTCGGTCACGAATACATCGAGGTAGAAATTGCCACGGCAAGCACCGTATGTGAGCTTCGCAAAGCCTTGGAGACCCAACACCCCGCCTTAGCCCCCCTGCTCCCATACGCTCTGTTCGCAGTCGATGCCAGTTATGCTACCGACCAGACTCCGTTGACGGAGCACGCCGAAATTGCCTGCATCCCACCAGTCAGTGGCGGCTAATAGAACCCTCGGTTATGATTGAACTTACTTATCAGCTCTTGGATACGAATGCACTAGTCGAACGTGCCACTTCGCCTGCAGTCGGGGCAGTTGTGTTGTTTCTAGGAGTCACACGTCAATTTTCCGATGGTCGCGAAACGGTTCAACTACAGTACGAAGCTTACGAAAAAATGGCCCGCTTGGAGCTGTCACTCCTGGAAGAAGAAGCACGCAATCGGTGGCCAATTTCTGAGTGCCTGATTGCACATCGACTAGGCCTGGTGCCACTGGGCGAAGTCAGTGTGGCGATTGTCACAGCTAGCGCACATCGGGGAGATGCCTTTGCTGCGGGGCAGTGGTTGATTGACTCGCTGAAAGAAAGCGTGCCCATCTGGAAACAAGAACATTGGACCGATGGAAGTACTGACTGGATTCATCCCAGAAACAAAAAACCTCCGCTCGACAATCGATGAGGATGGCTATCCAACTTCAACAGCTACTAGAACATGGCCCTGAACACCTCAAACCCCGATCCGTGCCTCGTTGATTCTCTGGGACGCGTGCATACCAATTTGCGTATTAGCGTTACCGATCGGTGCAACATTCGCTGTTTTTATTGCATGCCAAACGAAGAGGTATCTTTTCGACCTCGTGAAGAGCTACTATCCTTCGAAGAGATAGAGAAGTTTGTGCGTGCTCTGGTCCCCCTAGGAATCGACAAACTGCGTCTAACAGGAGGGGAACCGCTCGTTCGCAGCAACCTGCCTGCACTTGTGGCTCGCTTGTCACAAGTACCTGGAATCAAGGACCTGGCACTGACCACCAATGGATTATTGCTTACCGATCAGGCGTCCGAACTTCGCCAGGCTGGCCTGCACCGACTCAACATTAGTCTTGATACCTTGCAGGAAGAAAAATTTCATCGAATCACACGGCGCACTGGTTTGCCAAAGGTTCTGGATGGTATTTATACTGCCCAGAGAGTGGGATTCCAAAAGATACGAATCAATGCGGTCGCTATCCAGGGACTCACCGAAGACGATGTCATACCACTGGCAGAGTTTTCGCGCACCCATGGATTGGAACTTCGCTTCATCGAGTTCATGCCACTCGATGCTGAAAATCACTGGAATGCCGAGAGTCAACTGACAGGTCAAACACTCCGCAACATCCTGGAGAAAGTTTATTGTCCACTCGTGCCCAGCCCTCGCACGGATCCCAGCCAACCAGCCGTTGACTTCCAATTTGCCGATGGCAAAGGAAACATCGGCTTCATCAATCCTGTCAGCGAGCCTTTTTGCAAGAATTGCAATCGATTGCGTCTTACAGCTGAAGGGCAAGTCCGCAATTGCTTATTTTCTACAGTCGAATGGGATGCCCGCGCTATTCTTCGAGAGTCGGGTAGCGAACAAGCGATTCGACAACTAGTCCGTGATTGTGTCGCAGCCAAACAACCTGCCCACGGTATTGGCACAGTTGATTTCCTTAAACCCCAACGAGCTATGTACCAGATTGGCGGATGAGTTCAACACCTCGAATATACTTGGATAATGCCGCTACCAGTTGGCCTAAGCCTGAAGCGGTTTACAACGCGATCGACCATTATCAACGTAATATTGGCGCTGCGGCGGGTCGTGGAGCATACTGCCAGGCCCAACAGGCCCAACAGGTAGTTAACGAAACTCGATCAGCTTGTGCGCGTTTACTAGGCGTTGAAAACCCTCGCCAGATTGTATTTACATCAAGTGGTACTACGGCACTCAATTTAGCAATTCATGGAATTCTCAGACCTGGCGACCACGTGGTCTCCACCGTCTGCGAACACAATTCGGTGCTACGCTGCTTACACCAACATGAAGTTGAAAACGGTGTGCATGTCACGTACGTCCCCTGCGACCCAAGGGGTTTTGTCGATCCTGCAGAAATCAAAGCAAATCTTCAACCCCATACGCGACTGGTCGCAATCACCCACGCTTCCAATGTTACGGGGGCCATCCAGCCAATCCAGGAAATCTCTCAGCTAACACATAGGACCGAAGCATTTCTGCTCGTTGATGCGGCTCAGACAGTCGGTTGCCACCCCATTGATGTCGATAAGTTGGATATTGATCTGCTCGCTTGCGGGGGCCACAAAGGCCTCTTAGGGCCGCTGGGAACAGGCTTGCTTTCTATTCGTGCTGGACTTGAAAAACAGCTAAACCCGCTGATTCACGGAGGTACCGGCACAGACAGCCATACTGCATCCCAACCGGATCAATTGCCCGAAAAATACGAAGCGGGAAATCTCAACATTCCCGCTCTGGCAGGATTGGGCGCTGCACTCCAGACCTTGGAGCAACAGTCTGTTGCCGATATCAAGCGACATCAACAATCTCTCACTCAGCAACTACTACACGGATTGTCGACCCTGCCAGGTGTAGCCATTTATGGGCCCACAGACCATGAGCATCGTGTAGCCGTAGTGAGCTTCGATGTAGAGGGGTACGAACCACAAGAATTCGCCGCCGCACTAGATGCCTCTTGCGGGATACAGTGCCGTGCTGGCCTGCACTGTGCTCCCAAAATGCACACCGCACTGAAAACCCACCTGCGAGGAGGCTTGGTGCGAATGAGTCCTGGTTGGGCTACAACAGCAATAGAGATAGAAAACACCCTGGAAGCCATTGCTGATTTGGCATCCCAGAGCGTACCATAAGTCCAACCATTCCCTAAGTTGGATACCGTTCCACTATGGCTAAAGCATCTTCTCCCCAACAACAGCCCTGGTACCACAATGGCCTGAGGTTCAAATGCACGGGCTGCGGCGACTGCTGCACCGGCTCACCCGGTTATGTCTGGGTCAATCAAGCTGAAATAGATGCCTTGGCCAAACTCCTCGACATGACACCCGAGGCATGCGAAAAAAAATATGTCCGCCATATTGGTATCCGCCGCAGTCTTATCGAATTGCCAGTCAGCTACGACTGTGTCTTTCTCGATAGCAAAACACGGAAGTGCACCGTTTACGAAGCACGCCCCCGCCAATGTCGCACCTGGCCCTTCTGGAAATCGAATGTACGAAACCCTGAAAATTGGGCCGACACCTGCCAGGCTTGCCCAGGGAGCGGCCAGGGAAAGCTCCACCAGCTAGAGCAGATCCAACAGCAATTGGACCTGGTTACCATCTGAGGAAATCACTCCCTGGAAACCCCCGAACTAGATATCCGGACTGGCCTCCTGAAGGCCAATTTGGCTATCTGCAACGGTTGGCTCAAGTTGATGGATAAAATGGGCCGATTCCTCACCATAACTTGCCTCAAAGATGCAGTGTTGAGAGCTGCACAAGGTCGACTCAAATCGCCCATATGACGCATATTAAACGCATTTCAGGCAATGTTCTTTGACAATCTGGTGGATGCCCAATAGCCTTCCAGGGGTGCTGTCTGCCGGCTGAATACCCCCAAAGGGCGACAGGTCTGCTACCGTATTCTTGACACTAATGCTTACGCCAATTACACTTGGAGCGAGAGGGTTGCCTTACAGGATGGTTCTGACACCCTTGTCGACCACCATACCTAGTGGCTATACAGTGGCTGCCAAGTGACCACAACATGGGGCACCTCAATAGGCACCGATCCTTCTTGTCATAGGGGACCTCGTCGTGACGAAGAAAGAAATCGTAAAGACCATTTCCGAGGAAATTGGCCTCACCCAGCTGAAGACCAAAGAAATTGTCCAAAAGACCTTCGACGCCATCATCGACACGCTAGTCGACGATGAGCGGATAGAACTTCGGAATTTTGGCGTTTTTGAGGTAAAAAGACGTGCTGCACGCAAAGCGCGTAATCCTCGTACGGGTGAAAAAGTCTTTGTACCTGAAAAGTTTGTAGTAACTTTTAAACCCGGTAAAGAGATGGAAGAACGGGTCAAAGAACTGGAACGTCAGGCTGCTGCTAAGTCTGCCAGCCAAAATGCCGGTCACAATACGAATTCAAACTCCTCCAATTCACAATCTGTAGGGAATCCTCCCTCTGCTGGACAAGTCACACCGGCACCCTCAAGTGGCGAAACCTTTTCCCCTACAACGAGTTACGATCCAGGGACGGGTGGCTGAGCTCCGCTGACTCCGGTCGCAGCTTAGCAAGCCCCAACTTATTTTGCAGCGGTCTCTTAGGCTGGCCTAGACGCCTACCGGCCCATTCGCTACGATTCCGCGACTTTTCGCGCTCAACTGTGACCAGGCAGCTAAAAGACTTTTCGATTGTGGGACTTTTTCGCAATCAGCAGGCCAATAAGTACGCCTGCTGATTGTACGTTTGTAGGCAATATCCAGCGGATACTCTGCTCAGATTTGCCTCATTGCTCAAGGAGGAGCTACGCCGATGCGTAAATGGCTCTTGACTGTTGTGACAATTTGCTCGTTGACAGGTAATTCGGGTTGTCTGCTGCCGATGTATTCGGCCGATCCAACTCGACGCGCACAGCAGCTAATTTACACGTCAGAGAACCTGCGTGCTGTATTGGATGAATGGGAGCGAATCTGGTTTCTTGACCAGCCATCCCATTTGAGTCCACATAGCACCCACGGTGGGATTATCTAAGCGGGTAGGACTTGAGGTTCAGCAATCTCCTACGCTACCGTTATGCGCTATGCTTCTGCAGGGTTGATAGGTTGAATTCAGTTGGCAACAACAGGCAAGATTCCCCTTTAAGGACCCTGGGGCCGCCGTATAAAATACGCCTGGATATTTCACGCGTTTGGTAGTGGGGGGAGTATACGGGCCCGGGATTTCTATCAAATGGCTCCGGTGAAGTAGGCTGGAGAATTGCCCATGCCCCCCCAACCGAAAAATCCCCCTACCCCCCCAGTCCTCGCGCAATTTTATCGACTGCCCACACTTTAACAACTCGCCTACAGACTACGAGGGCCCCTGTTGCCTTCCCAGTCAACGAGCAACAATAGGCCAGGTAAAGATGGTCGGTCCCCCCTGCCAATCCTGATGATCAAGAACCCGGCTGCAGTTTAAAACCATCGACACTACAAGTAACAACAACGTTCCTGGGAACATCGATTTGAGCGTCCGGCTAGGAAGGCTCCAATTAGCCAATCCCGTGCTTGTCGCTTCGGGTACCTTTGGCTATGCCCGCGAGATGGAGTCTCTTGTTGATCTATCTCAATTGGGCGGAATCCTACCCAAAACTATTACCAAAGAGCTGCGTAAAGGAAATGCTCCCTGGCGAACCATTGAAACCGCAGCCGGCATGCTGAATTCTATCGGTTTGGACAATGACGGGATCGACGCCTTTGTGGACCATCATTTGCCCTATCTGGCCAAGCTGAACACTGCCATCGTGGTCAGTATTGCTGGACGCAACCACGATGAATTCGTCAAGATGTGTCAGCAGCTTGATTCAGCTCCAGGTGTCACCGCAATAGAGCTCAACATTTCCTGCCCGAATGTAAGTGGTGGAGTCGACTTTGGCACCGATGCCACCCTGTGCGAAAATCTCGTAGCGGCTTGCCGCCAGAACTGCAAGCAGCCGATTATCGCCAAACTCACACCCAATGTGACAAGCATTGCCAACATGGCCGTGGCAGCTGCAGCTGGGGGAGCCGATGCGATTTCACTCATCAACACCTGCCAGGGGATGGCAATCGACTGGCGACGACAACGGCCTCTGCTCGGCAACATTATTGGTGGGCTCAGCGGACCGGCTATAAAACCGATCGCCTTACGAGCCGTTTATCAGGCCGCCGAAGCCGTCGACACCCCAATTATTGGTATCGGTGGCATTTCCACGATCGACGACGTGATGGAATTTCTGGTGGCCGGCGCATCCGCAGTTCAACTGGGCACCGTAAACTTCTACAATCCAACTGCCTCAATCGAAATCCTGAGAGCTTTGCCCTCTGCCCTTGCAGAATTGGGAGCCAACAATCTCTCTGATGTGATTGGGACTTTACGCTGCGAAATGTAAGCTGTTGCGAGATTCAAACGACTGGATGTAAGTTGCTGCATATTCAGCCCCCCAGCAATCCCTAAAATGATGTCCCAAAAACTGATGCAGGAGACAAAAACGAGGCCACTCTGCAGCCGGCATGAGTGTCTAAGGAAATAGGTTTCCCAACAGAATATGGGAAGGCATGATTTACCCCACAACCCCAGACCCCAAAAACTCATGAAAGTTCTCAGCGGCATCCAACCTACAGGCCGACCCCATTGGGGAAACTATTTTGGAGCAATCACACAATATATCGCTCTCCAAAATGCGGATCAGGCGTTCTACTTTATAGCCAATCTTCATGCCCTCACTACAATTCGAGATCGGGATCTGATGGCGGGCTACACCTTGGACTCCGCCATGGATCTACTGGCGCTCGGACTCGATCCACGCGAAGCGGTACTCTTCGTGCAATCGGATGTTCCGGAGGTGAGTGAACTCTGCTGGTTGCTGATGACTGGGACTCCGATGGGCTTGCTGGAACGCTGCCATGCTTACAAGGACAAGAAACAAAAAGGGATTCCAGCCCATACAGGGCTATTTACCTACCCGGTTCTTCAAGCCGCCGATATTCTGGCCTACGACAGCGATACGGTGCCCGTCGGTGAAGATCAAGTACAACACATCGAAGTTTGCCGTGATATTGCTGGAAGTTTCAATCACCAGTTTGGCGATGTATTTGTACTCCCCAAAGCCAAAGTATTGGACAGCTCAGCACGTGTCCCGGGGACAGACGGCGAAAAAATGTCAAAGAGCTATGACAACACGCTCGATGTCTTCGAAAACCCCAAAGTACAACGCAAACAAATCATGAAAATTGCGACGGATTCGCGCCCCATGGATGAACCGAAAGATCCTGAATCAGACATCCTGTACCAACTCTATGCTCTCGTGTCCGAAGAATCGCAGCGTGCCGAAATGGCTGCTATGTACCAGCAAGGCGGTTTCGGCTACGGCGACGTCAAAAAAGCCTTGGCTGATGCAGCAGAAACTTTTTTTGCCGAAGCCCGTTCCCAACGCGACGATTGGGCATCCAGACCCGATGACGTACGAGATATTCTGCAAACGGGAGCTGCCTGGGCACGAAAAAAAGCTGGCGAAGTTCTCCATCGAGCCCAAGAAGCATGCGGACTCCAAGGGCACTAGCAGTTAGACTATCCTGGAGGGATGCCAGAGTAGAAAGATTGGCTACGACAACTTTCGAAAAGGGTCCATTACAAAACGGACCCCATCTCCATAATTCTTCCTCAACCTCGAGTTCAAATTCGAATTCATTCCGCCGACATGAACCACCATATTTTTGGCATTGGCACCGATATCATTGAATGCTTGCGCATTGCGAATATGATCCAAAGGCATGGCGAGTTATTCATTCGCAGAGTCTATACCGATCATGAAATCGAGTATTGCTCTACAAAAAAATCGGCCACGCAGCATTATGCTGGTCGCTGGGCAGCCAAAGAAGCGGTCCTCAAGGCTTTGGGCACCGGTTGGCGACGCGGAATCAGTTGGCGCGACATCGAAGTTCGCAATCTCCGTAGCGGTGCCCCAACTATCGTACTCAGTGGGGGTGCTCGCGAAGTTTGTGAGGAGGCCGGCATACAAAAAATGCTGATCAGCATCTCCCATTGTCGTAGCCATGCGACTGCCTATGCGATTGCCCTGGGTTTCGAATCCACCTAGCCTTCTCAAACTCAGTCGAACTCCACGACTGGATAATCAAACGTGGAGCAATGACTTGGAGTATCTGGCCTGTGGGGGCACCCCCCAAAGGCCTCAAATGGTGTGCCAGGTTCCGAACCGATGTTTACCGGTTGTCCCGTAAAGCTGCGTGCTGCAATGGATCGAGACACATCGTAAACAGCCGTTCCGAGGGTGTAGGTAAAACGACAGAATCGGTTAGGACACTACGCATCCGCTATTTTTTCTTGGCCGCTTTTTTCTTGGTGGCAGACTTCTTTTTTGCCGCGGTTTTTTTCTTGGTAGCTGATTTTTTAGTAGCTGCCTTTTTCTTTGCCGGCGCCTTCTTTTTGGCTGCCTTTTTCTTTTTGGGTGGGCCCTTGGCCGCTTTTTCTGCCAGCATGTCCACGGCTTCGTCAAAGGTAATTTCCTCGACTACCATTCCCTTGCGAAGCGACATGTTTGTCGTGCCATCCGTGATGTAGGGACCATAACGGCCATCTAGAATTTGCACCGGCTTTTCGGTTACTGGAGATATGTCAAAGGTCTTGAGGGGTGGTTTCTTACTCGCACCACGGCCACGGGTTTTGGGTTGAGCAAGAAGCTGAACGGCTTGTTCTAAAGTTACGTCCAGAGGCGAAATCTCTGCCGGCAACGAGCGTGTTTCGGTACCACATTTTACGTAGGGTCCATAGCGGCCATTGTATGCCATCACGGGCTGGCCGCTGCGAGGGTCCTCTTTTTCGTTGCCATCTTTGTCTTTGGTTGGTGCCATGGGTGCGTGGTCCCCCAGATTCCGGGGCAACGTTAGCAACTGAAGTGCCGTTTCAAAATCGATCTCTTCTGGGTTCATGCCCTTGAGCAAACCCGCGTTTTGCGGCTTCTCTTCGTCGTCCGTCGATCCACGTTGAATATAAGGCCCGAAGCGACCCGTTTTAAGATAGACCGGTTTACCCGTATCGGGACAAGATCCCAAAGGCTCATCGGCCAGCTGTGCTTGTGCCAGTAATTTGAGGGCCATTTCCATGGTAACTTCGTCAGGCGGAGTTTCATCTTTCAGTGAGGCTGTACGGTCTCCCTGTTCAATGAATGGTGAATAGCGTCCAACCCTCACGAAGATATCTGGGCCATCTTCCGGTTTACCAATATGGATGCGACTGATTGCAGCAGGGTCTATCTCATCAATCTTATTCTCAAGCTGCTTTTTAAGTCCCGGCGCACCATTGCCAAAATAAAATTTATCGAGATACTCCACGTGCCCCTGCTCACCACGACTAATGGAATCGAGGTCATCTTCCATCTGGGCTGTAAACTGGTAATCGACCAGACCACCCAGGTTTTCTTCCAGCAGCTTAACCACAGCAAATGCCACCCATGTTGGCACCAAAGCAGTGGCTTTTTTGAACACGTAATTCCGGGCTAAAATCGTATCGATGATACTCGCATACGTACTGGGACGACCAATGCCACGTTCCTCCAATGCTTTGGTGAGCGAAGCTTCGCTGAATCGTCCAGGAGGTTGTGTACTATGCTCTTTCGATTCAAGTTCCGTGCAGGTGAGCATTTCTCCAACTTCTAATTGAGGAAGTGCCTTCTCCTGGTCTGCCAATTCGGCATTCGGGTCGTCCGATCCTTCGACATAGGCCCGTAGATAGCCAGGAAAATCAATCGTTTTTCCACTCACTTGGAATGCACAACCCTCTCCCTCAATACTAACCACAATTCGTCGACCGCGCGCATCCGCCATTTGGCTGGCAATCGTACGTTTCCAGATCAGGTCAAAGAGACGGAACTCATCCTTATTGAGTTCCTTACGCATTAAATCCGGCAATTCAAACGGATGACCGGCGGGGCGTATCGCTTCATGCGCTTCTTGCGCATTCTTCACTTTTGATTTGTAGCTGCGCGGTTCGGCAGGCAAAAAGTCTTCACCATAATTGGCGTCCACGAGTTTGCGTGCATCTTCGACAGCAGCCTTGGCCAAATTCGTCGAATCTGTTCGCATGTAAGTAATGTGACCATTTTCGTAGAGACTCTGAGCAATTTGCATTGTGCGACGCGCTGTAAAACCCAGCTTGCGGTTGGCTTCCTGCTGCAGCGTACTTGTCGTAAAGGGCGGATAGGGCTTGGTGGTGTAAGGTTTGTCCTCAATGGAAGTCACACAAAATTTGCCACTGCGAATTCGTTCGGCCAGGTTTCGTGCTGCCTCTTCATCCAGGTGCATGAGTTCTGGATTTTTAAGCTTGCCGTTGGTTGAATCAAAATCCTTACCACTGGGTATCTTACGACCCTCAACCGTCAAGAGAGGCGCTTCCAACTTTTGACCACTATCTTTTGCAAAAGTCCCTAACAAATCCCACCAACTGCCAGACACAAAGGCCATACGCTCGCGCTCACGTTGTACGATGAGCCTGACGGCAACACTTTGCACACGTCCAGCAGATAATTTTGGACGCACTTTTCGCCACAGAAGAGGTGAAACTTCATAGCCGAACAATCGATCAAGAATGCGACGTGTTTCCTGAGCTCGAACCATGCCCTGGTCGACATCACGAGGTCCAGCCATCGCCTCCTGTATTGCCTCTTTGGTAATCTCATGGAAGACGAGTCGGTGCACTGGAACCTTCGGTTTGAGTACTTCCAGCAAATGCCAGCTGATCGCCTCTCCCTCACGATCTTCGTCTGTCGCAAGATAAAGTGCGTTTGCACTCTTGAGCCGGTCCTTGAGCAACTTGATTTGCTTCGTTTTCCCTGGAGGAATCACATAAATGGGGGCAAATTGTTCATTCACATTCACCCCTAGATTTGACCATTTTTCACCTTTGTATTTAGCAGGAATCTGCTTGGCACCTTGGGGCAAGTCGCGAATATGGCCAATACTTGCTTCCACACAAAATCCTTTGCCCAAGTATTTGGCGATCGTCTTTGCTTTGGCCGGGGATTCGACGATTACCAATGCCTGTTCCGTTTTTGCCGATTTCTTCTTTGCCATGTTCCTAGGTCACTTCGCTCAACAGGAGGTTGGAAAGGTAGCCTTATTGCCTTATCAGACGAATTACTTACTTGTTTTGATTATCCGCAGTCGAACTGGATGGTCGTGAGACGATATGAGTCAGCACACTTTACCAGATCAATGGCTACGTGCACCCTACATTTGCACCTAGATGCTACACCTCCCTCGT
>PATG01000143.1 GCA_002713555.1 Planctomycetaceae bacterium | reverse complement strand
GTGAGCGTTTACGATTTGAGTTGCCCTTGCAGCTGTCTGAGCAGATCAAATCCCTGGCCGGGCAAACAAGCTCAACACTGTTCAGCACCGTGCTAGCAGCAGTTCAAGCGGTTTTGTTTCGCTATAGCGGGCAATACGATTTTTGTATTGGCTCGACCGTGACCAATCGCGACCGCCCAGAAACGCGCGATCTGATCGGATTGTTTGTCAATAGTATTGTGTTTCGTTGCCGACCAACTGCTGAACTAACTTTTTTGCAGCTACTCGAGCAAACTCATCGGACCGTGGTAGACGGCTTGCGGCATCAACATGTTCCGTTCGAACAAGTGGTCGATGCGCTGCAAATCGAACGTCAGCTAAGTCACAATCCGCTTTTCCAGGTGATGTTTTTGCTGCGTACCGACACGAGCGGCGGCAGCGACGACGACAAGAACGCGATGCCTCTCCAACTAGAAGCTCTCGAGCCAACGCATGTTGCTTCGCGGTTCGATCTTAGCATCGATATCACAGAAACTTCCCAGGGGCTGCAAGGATTTATTGAATACAGTACCGATTTGTTTCAAAAGCCGACCATCAAACGTTTGGCTGAACACCTCCAGTGTTTTTTGCAGACAATTACAGATGCGCCAACCGCAATGATTGGCGATGTTTCTCTGCTTACTAGTGCAGAACAACAACAAATACAGACCTGGAACCAAACTTCCATCAGCATTCCAGAGCTTTGTGCCCATCAGCTCTTTGAGTTGCAAGCGGCAAAAACTCCGGATGCCATCGCGATCACATTTGACGGGACGTTTTGGACTTACCGTGAGTTAGACGAACGAGCGAACCAACTGGCCAATTATTTACTCCATCGTGGCTGTCAGAGTGAAACTCCAGTTGCCCTGTGCCTCGAAAGAGGGTTTCGGCTGGTGGCAAGTCTGCTCGCTATTTTGAAGGCCGGAGCCTATTACGTACCACTGGATCCTTCACATCCAGCGCAGCGCAATCAAGAAGTGCTCGACGACGCGGAAGTGGCGCTAGTGATTGTTGATGACCAAACAGCACTTGATAATTTTGGCAACCGAGTTGCTTCCACAAATATCAAGCCGATCGTTTGGTCGGACTGCGAAACGCAAATCGTTAGTCAACCCACGACGTGCCCTGATCTGCCGTTCGATTTTTTGCCCGACCGGTTAGCCTACCAGATCTACACCAGCGGTAGCACAGGCAAGCCCAAAGGAGTGCCGATTACCCAAAAAAGCCTCGTGAATTTGCTCACGTCAGTTGCCCTTCAGCCTGGTGTTTGCCAGCAAGATGTTTTTTTGGCGCTCACCACAATTGCCTTCGATATTGCTACGCTGGAACTTTTGCTACCACTGACCGTTGGTGCCCAAATTGTGCTCACCAGTCAGTCCTCGGCAGCTGAAGGCCAAACTCTGCTCGACTTGCTTTCGTCGCACCGTGTGACAGTAGCTCAGGCCACTCCGGCCACTTGGCGTTTACTCTGCGAAGCGTTATCGTCAAGCACCAGTTCTCCAGAGACTGCTCGCCCACTCTTAGGGTTGAAGGCATTATGTGGCGGAGAAGCGCTTGATCTTGCCTTGGCACGCCAACTTTTGGAGGCAGGTGTCGAGCTTTGGAACATGTATGGCCCAACAGAAACAACTATCTGGTCGGGAGTGCTACGCATCGATCAGGCGATGCTAGAGCGAGGCTACGTACCGATTGGCGGTCCAATTGCCAATACCGGCTTTCACGTTTTGGATCAGCGGCATGCTCAAGTGCCGATCGGCGTTGCCGGAGAGCTTTATATCTCAGGAGCTGGGCTCAGCCCTGGCTATCATGGTCGACCGGCGCTGACCAAAGAGAAGTTTATTGCTCTCAACAAAAACGGTACGCCGTCAATCTCTACAAAGCGGCTCTACGCAACGGGTGATCGCGTTCGCCATCGCGATGATGGCACATTAGAGTTTTTGGGGCGACAGGATCACCAAATCAAACTGCGTGGCTTTCGCATCGAACTGGGCGAAATCGAATCGCATTTAACAGCCATTGATGCTGTGGATGCCGCTTTCGTCATGCTCCAGCAGGTGGCATATGAGCCTCAATTGATCGCTTATTGCCAATTGGTAGACGAGGCTGCCCATCAAAATTCGGAAGGAATACGCAAGCATCTGCAGACGCGGCTACCCGCGTATATGATTCCGGCCGATTTCGTACTACTAGATCAGTTTCCACTGTCGCCCAATGGCAAGGTCGACCGCCAGGCACTGCAAGCCTTGGGCGACACTTCGGTCGTAGTACACACCGAAAACGAAGTAAAGCATGAACCACTCGATTCCGCCGAATTGGGCTTGGCTCGCATCTGGGAAGAGGTTCTTGGTCGGCCCGTTATGCGAAAAGGTGCTAACTTCTTCGAGCAAGGAGGACATTCGCTGCTCGCAGCGCGGATGATTGCGCACCTGCGAGATCACTTCCAAGTCGATCTCCCGCTGCGAGCAGTTTTTGATTCTCCTAAGTTAGAAGACTTGGCTAGAAAAATTACAGAGCATCAAACTCTCGCTAAAAAAGCGGGACACCCTAGTGGTGAAGTTGTACTCTCGCACGCCACCAGGCAAGAGGATGAATTATTCCTAACCCATGCTCAGCAGCGGCAGTGGGTTTTGGCACAGTTAGATCCTAGCAGTCCGGCTTACAACATACCGGCAGCCGTAAAAATTGATGGTGAGCTGGATTACGATCGATTGGAAGAGTCCGTTGCCACGGTTTGCCAGCGGCATGAAGTGCTTCGCACAGCTTATGTCAATGACGGCACTGGGAGCCCTAGGCCTGAACTCCGTCCATCGGCAGTGCCATCGATCCAACAGTTTGATTTGTCGGATTTATCGGAAAGCGAGCAAGAGCTGCCACTGAATGCCTTGCTGACGGAAAAATCTCGAATACCATTTGACCTCGAGCAGGCTCCTTTGCTTCGAGTCATCTGCGTGAAACTTTCCGCAACCGAGCATGTCGTGATGCTGGTGCTGCACCACATCGTGGCAGATGCCTGGTCGTTGCACCTGCTTTTCAAAGAGTTACGGCTTTTTCAAGAGTTGCCGAAGTTGGGTAGCCGGTCGCAGCGAGGCAGCTTGATTCCTTTGACTCATCAGTACAGCGATTACGCGCGTCTGGAACAGCAGAATGACAATCAGCAGAGTCAGGACTACTGGAAAAACCAACTAGCCGATGTTCCAGATAGGCTCGAGCTGCCAATCGACTATGCTCGACCAGCAGCCCCTGCTTATGTGGCTGATTCTGTCAGCTTCCAAGTAAATCCGGAACAAAAGCGAGCACTTGAGGACCTAAGCCGCCAGCATCAGGCTACGCTGTTTATGACACTGCTCGCCGCTTTCAAGGTACTGCTCGCACGCTACACGGGTAACTCGGACATTGTCGTCGGCAGCCCCGTCGGACATCGGCCCAGCCGTGAGCTCGAAAATGTTGTGGGCTTGTTTGTCAACACGCTTGCCTATCGCACGACGATCGAGAACGAGCAGACATTTGTCGAGACCTTAGGTCGCGTACGAGAGACGGTGCTGGGCGGCTTAGAATATCAAGACGTGCCGTTTGAACAAGTTCTCAGCTTGCTGCAGACCGAGCGTGACTGGCAAGGGTCGCCCGTTTTTCAAGTGATGTTTTTGTGGCAGCATGGGATGAACCTGACTGGAGGCAGCCACGATGGTTTGCAGTTTACTCCCTATCAACTCCCGATCAGCACCACCAAGTGTGATCTAACCTTGACGATGTCCGAGGACGGCGATACGCTTTCAGGACGTTTTGAGTTTCGCAAGGACCTCTTTCACAACTCTACGATTCGTTCGCTGAGCATTGCCTTTCAGACGCTTATCGATTCGATTACTGCTAATCCATTACAGTCGGTAAACCGGCTGAATTTGCTTGGCAATGAGCATCGCTTGCGATTGCAAGAGTTAAATAAAAGCGAAGCGGCTTCGCCGAGCACTGCCTGTTTACATCAGCTTTTTGAGCAGCAGGCAAGTTTGACTCCCACAGCTCGTGCCGTCGTGCATGCTGAAGGTGAGTTGAGCTACGAGGAGCTTGACAAGCATTCCGACCAGCTTGCCGAGCGACTTCAGCAACTCGGCGTTGGCCCCGAAACACGCGTGGGGGTTTGTCTATCGCGCACACCGAACCTGGTGACTGCCATCTTTGGTATCCTGAAAGCGGGGGGAGCCTATGTGCCGATTGATCCTAATTATCCGCCCGCGCGAATCCAGTTCTTGTTGGACGATTCAGAAGCTGCAATTGTTGTTTCTGAGCAGCAGTATCACCAGCTTGTCGCCGATGGTCGCACGATTGTCAACTTGCCAGCCCTGCATAATACCAACTGGCAACCTGAACTAGAGCAAGGGGAGACTAAGAAAAGAATTCAACAGGAGGAAATGGAGATCGGTGACGCTTCTCCTCTGTTTCTTCCTATTCAAAAAAATACATACGCAGCCAATGCCGCTTATTTGATTTACACTTCAGGCTCTACGGGACGTCCCAAAGGGGTGACGATCGAGCATCGCAATGCCGTCGCTATGGTCGATTGGGCGCGGCAAGTTTACTCACCTTATCAGCTGCGCGGCGTGTTGGCTTCGACCTCGGTCTGCTTCGACCTTTCTATCTTTGAACTGTTCGTTCCTTTATCTACCGGTGGCGCTGTTGTTCTGGCTGAGAATGCTCTGGAGATCGAGAAGGTTGCTCCCGAGGTAACACTCATCAACACCGTCCCGAGTGTCGCAGCCGAATTGGTACGCAACGAGGCAATTCCCCCAAATGTTTGTACGATGAACATCGCTGGTGAACCACTCGGCAAGCAGCTTGTCGATCAGCTTTACATGGCAATGAGTGATTCGAGTCGAACTGCCTCCAATCTGGCGGTGCACAACCTCTATGGGCCATCGGAAGATACCACGTATTCTACGTTTGGCCGCATGGTAACGGGCGAGTTAGGAACTTCTTCGCCGATTGGAAAACCGGTTAGCGGCACCCGGGCCTACGTGCTCGACGCCCAGCTAAGTGAAGTGCCACCGGGGATGCCAGGCGAACTCTACTTGGCAGGCGATGGCGTCGCGCGTGGGTATTGGGGACGGCCTGGTCTGACGGCTGAAGCGTTTTTGCCTAATCCCTTTCAGCGCACCGGCCAGCCGATTTATAAAACAGGAGATCGCGTCCGGCTTCGCCAAGACGGGCAGCTCGAATTCCTGGGGCGGATCGACAATCAAATCAAACTCCGCGGTTTTCGTATTGAGCTGGGAGAAATCGAGCAAGCCCTACTCGCTAACCCCGAAATCCAGCAAGCGGCGGTTGTACTCATACCCTCGTCTACTGCCAGTAGAGCTCAGTCACAATCGTTAACGGCCTACATCGTCCGAGACGATATGGCGCGAGAAAGGCCAGACACTCAGCCGCGCACCTTGCCTCCTGCTGACGCAACGACAGAAAGCTACCGCCAGTGGCTCGCCGAGCGATTGCCTCGTGCAATGATCCCTGGCGTTTTCGTTGAAGTTGGCCAGCTCCCTTTGCTCCCCAACGGCAAAATCAATCGTGAAGCTTTACCCGCTCCCGAAGATTTTGGTACCAAGTCAGTCCTAGCCCCGGCGACCAATGACCTGCAGCAAGCGCTACTGTCAATCTGGTCGGAGCTATTAGGACGTGATGAGATCGGTATCCATGACAATTTTTTCGCACTCGGTGGTGACTCGATCACGGTGCTGCAAATTGTCGCCAGAGCGCAAAGAGACGGCTTGCCACTCAAGCCCCGTGATCTATTTCAGCACCCAACGATCTCAGCTTTGGCTGCCGTGATTGACATGACCGCCGCGCCAGCGATCCCAGACGACAGCATCACTGAGCCTACCAACATTCCGCTCAGCCCCATTCAGCAGTGGTTTTTCACGCTCCCCTTAGATCATCCGGAGCACTGGAATCAGTCGATACTGCTCAAGGTTGATGTGAAGCTACAAACCTCGGCACTAGCGGAGGCATTAAGACTGCTCGCCGAAAATCATCCTGCCCTGCGAGCGACCTTTGCCAAAGCATCGACGGGGGCTTGGCAACAAACCATTCAAGCACCTCCTGAAGTAGCTCCACTTACAGTCATCCGCCGCGCCACCGGCGATATTGCAGAATCGATCCACACGACCGCAGCAAAAATCCAAAGCAGTTTTCAGCTCGATCAAGGGCCACTGTGGCATGTGGTGTATTACGAACTAACCCAAGGGACCGAAACGGCTAGGCGCCTGCTGGTTGTCTGTCATCACTTGGTCGTCGACGGTGTTTCCTGGCGTATCTTGCTAGCTGATTTGCAACTGCTCTATCAGCAACTGACGCAAACAGGGCACGCCGAAATCTTGCCGGAGGCTACCTCCTTCAGGCAATGGGTAACGCACTTAGAAAGCAGCGCTGATTTTTCTGCAGAGCGGGAGTATTGGCAGGCAGTCGAGCGTCAGTTTGCTGAAACTTCTTTGCCACAGGACTATCCCACTGGCAAAAACAGCTCGGCATTGGCGGGCTCAGTTCGCATCCACTTTAGCGCTGAACAAACCGGGCAACTGTTTGAGGTGCCTTCGCAATATCCAGTCCGTGTTGAAGAGCTACTCGTTACTGCGTTATCAAGAACCCTCACTCGCTGGACTGGCCATCGCGCCGCTAGCTTGCAGCTCGAAGGACATGGTCGCATCGATCTCGACAGGAAGTTCGATTTGTCGAGAACCGTAGGTTGGCTAACGAGTCTTTATCCGGTCGTTGTTTCGGCAACACATAATGAAGATTTGCCTGAAGCGATCAACAAGACAAAAGAGTCGTTTCGCAACGTTCCTCAGGGAGGCGTCGGCTACGGTAGGACTACCGCTGGTAGTTCAAGCACTTCGTCAGGTGGGCACCAGCGCTACGATCTAACTCCAGAGACACGCTTTAACTATCTCGGACAGGCGGATCAATTGTTCGGCAAGGATGCCCTGTTCTCTTCTGCCTCAGAACCAACCGGCGCGGCGCGGCATCCTGAGGATGAGCGGGATGTCCTGTTTGACATTAACGCGATCATCAACGAAAAACAGTTAGTTGTCTATTGGATTTACGGTAGCCAGCTGCATAGTCAAGGGACGATGCGCACTCTCACCGAACAATTCCGCGAAGAGTTGCTAGCGCTGGTCGATTATTGTCTCCGCGCGGAACAAAACGCAGGGTATTCAGAAGCCGATTTCCCCCAAATGGATTTTCACCCTGGCGAGCTTGACCAGTTGTTGCGAGGGCTCGAGTAATGGCCAAGATCGAAGATATGTATCCGTTGTCACCAGTGCAGCAAGGACTGCTCTTCCACTCGCTCCTCGCACCCAAAGCGGGCATTTATGTACCCCAGGTGGTACTCGCGTTGTCAGGGTCAATTGACGCCACCGTACTAAAAAAGGCCTGGCAGCAAACGCTCGGGCGCCACGCCGTTTTACGCACCGGTTTTCAATGGGAACAACGCGACGATCCTTTTCAAGTGGTTTACAGCAAAGCAGAGCTCGCTTGGACTGAACTAGATTGGTCGCAAACCCTTGTAGAAGAGCGGGAGAAGAAACTCCAAGCTTTTTTAGTAGCGAATCGTCGCCAGCCCTTCAATTTGCATCGCCCACCGCTGATGCGACTGACTTGGATTCGCCTCGCACCTGACACTTTTTACCTGGTCGGGTGTTACCATCATCTGATTTTGGATGGCTGGTCGGCCAGCCTGCTCCTGCAAGAAGTACTACTGCACTATGGCAAGATGGTAGGGGAAAAGCTCGCTGAGGCGAAAAGCGAATTTCAGCTACCGATGCCGCGGACGCGCTTCAGTGACTATATTGCTTGGCTTAACCAGCAGGACTCAGCCGCAGCGCAGCGATTCTGGCAACAACGCTTTCCGACTCGCCCCACCGGCCAGTATTTGCCGCCGGCACAGGCTTCTCATACGGCCACGCCCAGGATGGACGAAGCGCTGCTCTCGCTTTCGCCTCAAGAGACCACTGAACTTAAGCAGTTTGCCGAGGCACACCACCTCACCCTGAGCAATGTGCTGTTGGGAGCTTTCGGACTGCTACTTAGTCGTTATAACAATTCGCGTGAAGCGGTGTTGGGAACCACCGTTTCGGGGCGGCCTCCAGCGCTGACAGATGCCAACTCGATGGTCGGCGTTTTTATCAACACATTGCCCGTCAGGATGCAAATCGAGCCTCGCGTGACCATTGCGGATTGGTTGGCGGGCATACAAGACCTGCAAGCCGAGACGACTGATTTTGAGCACGTTTCACTCCGGGAAATTCAAACGTCGGTGAGCGACGGACAGCCTCTGTTCGACTGCCTGTTTGTGTTTGAAAGCTACCCCACTGCCACAGAATCGTCGATAGCCGACCGTCAGCTACGCCTAGACTCCATTGCCTTCGACGAATGGACGCATTTTCCGTTAACCCTCTTGGTTTCCGAAGGAAGTGCTTCCAAGGGAAAGGTTTCTGAGGGAAGTGCGATACAGATTCATGCCAAGTATCAAAAACCTCGGCTTAGCGGGGAGGTGGTAGGACGTCTACTTGATCACGTCAAAACTCTGTTGATGAGTTTTGTACGTTCACCTCAAGGTAGATTATGCGACGCGGCCATGCTCACCGACGGCGAGAGTAATGCAATATCAGGCTGGAATGCAACTGCGCAAGAATTCACCAAATCGGCTAAAAACCTCACTGAACTTCTTGCACCCAATGCCGGTCTCACTCAAGAAGCCATTCGTTTTAGCACTCGGGATGCCTCTGGCCAGCAGCATCGCCAATCAATTACTTACGACAAGCTCCACAGCCAAGCCAATGAGCTGGCTAGGCTACTGGTGGAAAAAAATGTGGGTCCTGAAGGAATGGTAGTCGTTTATCTAGAGCGCTGCCTGGAACTGCCGATGGCACTGTTGGCAATTCTTAAGACCGGTGCGGCCTATGTTCCTTTGGATCCCAGCTACCCAAAGCGGCGGCTGCAAGCGATCTGCGACGATGTCCAGCCCAGCGTCATGATTACCCATAGCGGGCAGCAGCTTGCTACTCTAGAAACCAACTGTCCGTGCATCGATCTCTCTGAAATTGATTTCCAGTCATGTGATGATATCACACCGCTCCCGATCGCATTGCGTGAGCAAAACTCGGCTTACATTATTTATACCTCAGGATCAACGGGAACGCCTAAGGGTGTAATCAATACACACAGCGCTATCGTTAATCGCTTGCTGTGGATGCAAGAGCGATTCCAGCTTGATCACAGCGATCGAGTGCTGTATAAAACCCCCGTCGGTTTCGATGTTTCGGTGTGGGAGTTTTTCTGGCCTCTGTTGACAGGTGCCACCTTAGTAGTGGCCGAGCCTGAGGAGCACAAAGACAGTCACGCTCTGGTGCGACTTGTTAACGAAGAGCAGATTACTACTATGCATTTCGTGCCTCCCATGCTGGATGCGTTTTTGGAGGTCCCTGAGGTGGCTGATTGTTCGTCACTGCGCCGCGTGATTTGCAGCGGCGAAACTTTGTCGATTGCCACCCAGCGGGAGTTTTTTAAAAAGCTACCGCATGTCGAATTACACAATCTCTATGGTCCCACCGAAGCTGCGATCGATGTCACAGCTTGGCAGTGTGCGCCAGAGCATGCTAGCGTACCGATTGGCTACCCGATTGCAAACACTTCCATCCATCTGCTAGACAACGATTTAAACGAAGTGCCGATAGGCGTTGAAGGAGATCTTTACATTGGTGGTCTTGGGTTAGCCCGAGGTTACCTGGGTCGGCCGGCGCTAACCGCAGAATCCTTCGTTCCCAATCCATTTCGAGCTGAGCGCAATTCGTCTCTGATTTCTGCGAAACATTCGCCGCAGCAAGAGACGCTTTACCGTACAGGAGACCGTGCTCACTACCGAGCAGATGGCGCCATTGAGTTCCTCGGCCGCGCAGACCATCAAATAAAAATTCGCGGGCAGAGAATTGAATTGGGAGAAATTGAAACGGCACTCACCGAGCATCCGGCAATCGGGCGCGCGGTTGCTCTATTGCGTGAGCAACCCTCCCGTGATCCAGAGTTAGTGGCGTACTTAGTGCTGGACAAAATCACCCATTCGTCGTTTGCCGAGGATCCAAAATCTGCACTGCGAGGCCATTTGCAGCAGCGATTGCCGGTCGCTATGCACCCGAGTGGATATGTGCTTCTCGAAGAATTACCACTCACAGCCAATGGTAAACTTGATCGCGCGCGACTCCCTGCACCCCAGCCAACGCAGCAGCAAGAATTCATCGCTCCCCAGACAGAGACAGAAAAAGTGGTGGCTCAGGTGTGGCAAGAAGTCCTCCAAGTCGAACGGATTAGTACGCAAGACAGTTTTTTCGAGTTAGGTGGTCATTCGCTCTCCGCGACACGCACCAACACACGTTTGCGACAACGTTTCGAGGTGGAACTCGAGCTGCGTCAATTGTTTGAATATCCGGTGCTAGAAGATTTAGCTAATTATATCGATGCCCTGAAAATGAGGGGCTCTGATTCGCCTTCGCCCGCAGCTGGGCAAATAGAAATTGAGATCTGAAATAACCATGGTCGCCGACCAAACAAAAAAGACGGCTTTTTTTTATGGGTTGTTAGCTACAACGCTAGTGCCGCTGGTTGCGTTGTCGGCTTTGTCGCTGACTACTTTTCCGTTCGACAATTCGCTGCTGCTAGGTCTGACCATCTTTGCTGGAGGCGTAGGGCACGTCGGCAGTACGGCTTGCGTCTACGCCGACGCGGGAGTGCGAGAGGTGATGCAGCCGATGAAGGGACGGTTTTATGTTTTTCCTCTGGCTTCCCTATTGGTGACGGCAGCTGCGCTCGTTTGGGGGGCGAAGTTCGAGGTCGCCAAAACCATTACTGGCGCGCTGTTTGCTTTTCATCTGTTTTGGCTCCACTTTCACTACCAAAAGCAAAACTACGGCTTGGTCGCATTTGTCGCTGCCAGCACCGGTTTGCGCGTGCCCAAAAGCCTCTCCAATATTCTTTTGCTACCTGCCTTGGCGGGAGTGCTAGCCATCATGCCTCTGCTTGTTGGTGATGAGATGGAAAACGAATCGGTCCTGCAGCCTTACCGGCAGCCGCTGCTGATTCTGGCGGTACTCGTTTACGGAATCGGTCTGGTGCTAACCGTACGCTTGGTCGCAGGCAATCGAAGCTCCTTCGCTCACCCCAGAACTGCGCTAATGACGGCAATCTGCTTCCTGTTTTTTCTGCCTGCTGTTCTGCGCCCGGCGTCGGAGTATGCTTTTTGGGGTTACGCCCTCGCGCATGGATTCCAGTATTTGCTGATGGTGTTTATGGTCGCCGGAGGTACCAAGCCTTCGCTAAAAATTTTTGTGGCATTTGTACTGAGCGTGGGAGCAGGTGGCTATTTGCTGCATTCACTAGCAGGCAACCAAGCGCTGTTCGTCTGTGGCATTTTGCTAACTTGGGTTCATTTCGTCCTGGATGCCCGCCTTTGGAGGATGAGTGAACCCAATGTTCGCAAGCTACTCCGCGAGCGATTTGGATTTTTGTTTTCTTAAACTAAATTATGCCAGTTCGAAGACTTGATAAACCGTCACAGGGCGCACCACTGCGTTTGTTTTGTTTGCCACCAGCTGGCGCAGGGGCAAGCATCTTCTACCCACTTCTCTCGCTAGATTCCGCGGCGGTCGAGATCTGCCCCGTCTCCTTGCCTGGCCGTGAAGACCGTTTTCATGAGCCGCCGCCTCAATCTCTGACTACGCTTGCCGATCAATTGGCTGCCTGTTTAGCTCCCCAGTTGGATCGCAATTATGCCATTTTGGGTTATAGCATGGGTGCCCTACTCGGCTATGAGCTTGTTCGCCGCTGGCGCAGAGACAACCTACCAGAACCTTCCTATTATTTTCCGTTAGCGGCGGGACCTCCGCACCTAGGTTTGAAGCGAGGATTACACCAACTCAGCGATGTCGACTTCCGCAAGCAGCTCACCGAAATGGGAGGGACTCCTCCGGAGCTGTTGGCGAACGAAGAAGCGATGGCAATCTTTGAACCGATCTTGCGTAATGACCTAAAGAATTGCGAACAATACGAATTCGAGCCGTTACAGCCGCTTGCCTGTACAATCCGGGCCTTTGTATCCGATTGCGACTGTCTCGTGTCACTTGAAGAGGCCCACGGGTGGCAAGCCCACACCAGCGGTAATTTCGATCTGCAAGTTCTTCCCGGTCAGCCGCATGTTTTATCTCGTGAGAAGTTGACCGACGTTGTCAGATCTATACTTGAGTCAACAGCTTGATTGTTACGAAATACGGCTGAATCTTAGACAATGCAAAACGGCGACAGATCGTATTGCTGTAAACGTATTTGCAGTTTGACGTCGCGCTGACACGGAATGGCAAGTGCCATGGAAATTGCCGGCTCAAGCATCCATCTTTTGAAGTACCACTCTTGTTGTTGATTTGATTCTAAACACCGGACTAGCTTGGCGCTGGCTTCCCCCTGCGGAATAATGCTGAAGCTAGTCAGTGGTATCGACAACCCCTTGCCGACCGCCTTGATGTAGGCCTCCTTCAATGTCCAAACCGTTAAGAACCTCAATTTTGCCATCGAAATGTCTTCAGCCTGCCCGTACCACTGACACTCTTCCGGAGAAAAATTGCGATCGGCCAACTGCCCGTGCTCTGCGGGCACTCGGCTTTCGATATCCACACCAAGCTCCCCGAGAGTGGTGACGCCGCAGACAATCTTGCTGGCCGAATGCGACAAATTGAAATGCAAACCAATGGCACTTTTTGGACCTTCTATCCGGGGCTTCCCGTAATCGTTCTGAGTAAATGTTAGCTGCTGTGGAGCAACTTGCGCGTACCCGGCAAGCAGTTGTCTTACCAGAATCCGTGTCGCCAAGAATCTTTGCCGATCTTCGGCAAACACGAATTTTGTAGATTGAGCAACCTCAGAGGCGGCAAGATCAGACGCTTTCAGTTCTCCCTGGGGAACGTCCGCGTGCCAAAGGTGAATTTCGTGGGGTGGGATCATGTTGCTGAAATGATAGAACAGGAGGTAACAGAGGAAACGGAGAATATACGTCCCCATGCTCTGCTCTCTCTGTTTCCTCCTGTTCAAAAAAATGCATGCAAGACAATAAAATGGAACGTTAGCTCTTGTACTGTCGCTGAATCCACCTGATGAGGAGAAAAATAGCCTTCAATGCTTCTTCCAACAGCAGTACGTACCAGAGGCCAACAGTCCCTAGCTCCATTTTCACTGCCAAAACGTAGGCTAGCGGTACGCTAAGTACCCACATCATAATCTGCGTACCCATAACAGGCACTACGACGTCGCCGAGCGCTCTAAGAGAATGGAAAAGGATGGTATTCACAGCACTAAAGGGTTGCACAAATATCGTAATCCAAAGTAGTTGTTTGGCAAGACGAAGAATCTCCCGCTGCTCGGTGAATAGGCCAACGAGCGGATCCGCCAATTGATAGAGCACGAAGGCCAGACTGGTTGTCAACAAGGTCGACACCAAGCTTGATCGAATCACGCAACCATTGATTTCCTGCTTGCGACCTGCACCATACCGAAACCCGACCATCACCTCGTTGGCTTGGCTGATGGCCATGAGGGTGACCGTCAGCACTGCAGTCAAAGTTAGTATAAATGTCCTCGAAAGGAGCATGGCAACACTTTGACTGGCGATAAAACTTACCAAGATCATCTGGTAAAAACCGTATGCGAAGTTATCAATGGTGCCCGGCCACGATAAATCGAACAATTGCCGCATGCGTGCTAAGGAGGATCGCAGCTGGAAATTGTGAAAGATATCGCGCATCTGTAAACGTCGGACTAGCACAACCAGTAGCAGGATGGCCGCCGACATGCGGACTAATAATGTCGCTAAACCAGAACCAAGCACGCCGAGTTCCGGGATCACTCCCCAACCAAAAACCAGCAGGTATTCGCTGGCGAGATAGGTTGTGTAGGCGGCAATGCCCAGCAGAAAAATAAGACGTGTTTCACCATGCCCACGTAGTACAGCTGTCGCAGCCATCATGATGCCGTTAAACAGAATCGTAAACGCTCCGACTCGTAAATAAATGGTGGCATCGCTGAAAATTTCACTGGGACAATTGATTGCCGCAGCTAAGTAAGGCGCAGCTGGTAGCAAGAAGAGTCCTAGCAGCAAACTAGCCATGGCATTCGCGGCTAGTGCAGCTACGGCTGTCTTTCTTGCACTATCGGCCCTTCCAGCACCTAGCTGCCGAGATACCATCACTACTGCTCCGGCAGCGAATAGTGAGGAGAAATCAAACGCTACCAGCAAGATTTGATTGGCAATGCTCACCGCAGCGGCGGCATTTTCGGAATAGGCGCTCAGGATTTTCATGTCGACAAGCATCACCAACATGCCGACCAGCGCATTTAAGAGCAGGGGGTAGCTGAGCGGAAAGAGAGATTTTTCGGGTGCAGTCACGGCAAGCAATTATCCTTGTTTATCTTGCATTCCGTGGAAACGCACCTGTGACTTAACGCTGGCGAGTTGCTCTGCATCCATGTCGGCAAGATCAAATTGCTCAGCCGTTGAAGTGTTTTTATGCGTCGTAGCCCGTAGTAACTCTTTAATGTTTTCACCAAACTTGTGACTCACGTCTCGTATTTCCTCTGCAGTGAAAAGTGTGTTGTCAAAGGCCCACTCAATAGTCATAGCTCGATTTACGACCCAGCAATTAATATCTAGCCAGTGCACTAGCTTATTTTCCGGAGCAATCAGCTCTCCAGGAGACTCCACTCGCTCGAAACCTGTCGCTTCGCCAACCGCATCAAGCTGCCCAAGATAATTAAAACCAACCGAAGCTCCAGTTTCGAGTTCTTGGTGTCCTTGGAGATAGCGTAAAATGCCGTAACTCAAACCGTCATGTGGTACTGCAGCAAGTTGTTCAGAAATCTCTATCAGCCAGTCATCGGCAGTAGCTTGGGAGGGCAACTGAAGAGTCACGGGATAGAGAGCAGTAAACCATCCGACTGTGCGCGAGACATCCAGATCGATGCCTCCAGGCATAGCACTGCGGCCATGCTTTTCCAACTCGATCGTAATTTTGTCTTCAGCAGTCCAAGGCAAGAGAGATTGGCACAATGCTGCCACCAAATGATCGAGTGTCGATGGATGATCGTCGCCCGCCCCGCGCTGCACCAGCGCAGTCGTTAGCTGCGCAGTCAGCTTAGTCACCACACGATTTGACTTGCCAATCGTACCATCCGTTGGTTCTACCGAGCCCCTTAATGCAGGGAGAGAGATTGGAGCAGCTTGCTTTGCTTGAATTTGCCAATACTCATAGTCTTGTTCTGCATTGTCCGCACAACTCGCTAAATGCTCAGCCCACGCCTGATAGCTGGCTGTCTTGGCCGGCAACAAGATCGTCTCACTCGAAATCGCTTGGCGATAAGCATCGTGCAGATCCTCAAGCAGAATTCGCCATGAGACGGCGTCAATCACGAAGTGATGCGCCACGAAAAGCAGGCACGTTTTGGATTCGGCCGACGAGCTAAAGCCTGCAACTCGATATGTAGGTCCCTGATGTAAATGCAAACTAGCTTGTAGCTGCTGGGCAACTTCGGACATTTCAGCTACTACATCGTACCAGGCGACTGGTTGCGAGCTTTCCTTAGCATAGATGACTTGCTGATCTTTCACGCGTAGACGCAACGCATCGTGATGCTCAAAGGTTTTTGCCAGCGCCAAATCGAGCGCTGCGCGATCGATATCAGGCGGCACGGTCACACAAACCGACTGATTAAAGTGGTGAGGTTTGGCCAGCTGCTGATCAAGAAACCAAGACTGGATGGGGGTCGGGTGAAAGGGACGATCGTGAGGCTGGGCCAAATGCGTAGCTACGGCTTCGGTGCTACGTTTTGCTACTCTGGCCAAGTCGACGATCGTTTGGAACTGGAAAATCTCTGCAGGAGTGATTTTCAACCCGGCGCGATTCGCCCGACTGACAATCTGTAGAGCGATGATCGAATCCCCTCCCAAATCGAAAAAATTGTCGTTTAGACCAATCTCTTGACTTGGTAACAACGATTTCCAAATAAGCAGTAATTGTTGCTCCGTATCCGTAGCGTCTTGCTTTGTCTTCTCCGTTGCCGAAACATAAACTTGATCAGGCAATCTGGGGCGGTCGACCTTACCGTTGGAATTGAGCGGCAACTGGGGAATCCACTGAAAGCTAGAGGGAATTAACTGGGCAGACAAGTGCTCCGCTAAGTGCTGCCGGAAAGCAGAAGTTTCTGCCGTTGTGCAAGCGATTGTTGAAAGTTCTCTGCCATCGTACTCCCCATCGGAGACTTGGCCACCAACTAGGAAGGCAGCTAATCGTTTGTTTTGCGCATCTTGCCCGACCGCGACGACCACAGCATCGCGGACCTGATTATGCTTTTTTAGCAAGCTCTCAATTTCACCTGGTTCAATTCGAAATCCGCGCACCTTCACCTGTTGGTCTTTACGGCCCAAGAATTCGAGTACACCATCCGCGCGGTAGCGCACCAGATCGCCTGTTTTATAGAGCGTCAGATTCTCATCGTTCATCGCAGCAGCACGAATGTCAAAAAAAGGATTGGGCACGAAGTGAGCTGCCGTCTTGGACGAGTCGTTCCAATACCCTCTCGCCATCCCTTTGCCGCCTAAGTAGAGCTCTCCTGGAACTCCAATCGGAACGTGTTCGAGATGAGCATCTAAAACATAGACCCTCGTCGCTGCGATGGGTCGTCCAATGGGTACAGGGCTGGAAGTTGGTGATTTCAACTCTTCTTCTGTGAACGTTTGGCAACAAGTAAAGGTCGTCCCTTCGGTCGGTCCATATCCGTTAATCAATTCGGTTTGCGGCAAAACCTTGCTTGCTTTACGAAGATGTGAACGTGACAGGACATCCCCTCCGGCCAAAAGATGTCGCAAAGAAGAAAATCGCTGATCGAGCCCTTCATCGACAAGAATGTGAAACAAGCCGGCTGAGAGCCAAAGTGAGGTCACTTGATGTTGCTCGACAAGATCTGCAATATCATCTAGCGTTGGCATCAACATTTCAGGTATGACCAATGTACCGCCATTCAGCAGTGGCCCCCAAATCTCTAAAGTCGAAGCATCGAATCCCAAAGGAGCTGCTTGCAAGAAAACCTCGTCAGTCCCAAAGGTCATGTAGTTCGCATCACGCACAAGCCGCGTAACCCCCTGATGCAAAGTGCAAACCCCTTTGGGCGTTCCGGTTGAGCCGGACGTATACATCATGTATGCCAAATTTGCTCCAAGCACTTGGCCACTGCTAGACGAAACCTCAAGCGAACTAGTTCGTAACCGCGCAACCCAATAAATTGAATTTGTAATATCACATTGCAGTTGTTCTGCCTGGCTACCTGTGAGCAGCGGCTCCAGCGATTCTGAATCATCGCTGACAACTATAACGCATTCTGCGTTTTGAACGATCCAACGCCAACGTGCTTCTGGAAGAGTGGGATCTAACGGAACGTAAGCACCACCTGTTTTCAGAATTGCCAGCAAGAACGCTATGGATTGCGGCGATCGATTGGCAACAACGCCTACCCGCGTTTCCCGTTGCACTCCTAAATCACGCAAGACGCTGGCAAGCTGATCGGTGCAATTGTCAAGCTCTTCGTAAGTCCACTGCGTTTCGCCTTGCTTTAGTGCAACGGCTTGTGGCGTTTTATAAGCCTGTCTGGCAAAGAGTTCGTGAATACTTAGCGTTGCATTGTCTGCCGTCGACTCCAAGGTCTTTCTTGTTGAAGCCCAATCATCTAATTGCTCGCGTTCTCGATCGTCCAGCATCGATAGCGACGACAGTCGTTGGCCTTCGCACTGTGGAAATTCTCGTAGCAGCTGACAGAAATGCTTAGCCATGCGCTGGATGGTTTCCTCACGAAATAAATCGGTACGGTACTCCAACTGACCGCGCAGTCGGGATTGTTCTTCACGAAAAGAGAGGCTAAGATCGAATTTCGACGTTTGTGTCTCTAGCGTGAGAGGCGACAACTCGAGGCCGTCAACCAGTGGACGATCGAGTGGCGCATTTTGGAGCGTAAACAGGACTTGAAATAGTGGCGATGCAGAGCGGCTTCTGGCAGCACCGATCGCGTCGACCACCTGCTCAAATGGCGCTTGCTGATGCTGATAAGCCTTAAGCGTCAGCTGTCGGACTTGGGAGAGCAACTCCTCGACTGTCGGGTTCTCTGCCAGATTAGCTCGCAAAATGAACGTATTCACAAACAGACCAACGACATCTTCTAGTTCTTGCCTGTCGCGGTTGGCTACTGGTGTACCGATAGCTAAATCGTCGATTGCTGAATAACGATACAAGAGCACGTAAAACACCGACAGTAGGGTCATGAATAACGTCGTGCCTTGCTGCCCGCCAAGATGGCGAATCGCTGCCAGGTCTTGCTCGTCAATCCAAAATTGATAGCTAGCTCCCTCAAAGGATTGCTCGGCAGGGCGTGGGAAGTCAGTGGGGAGTTCTAGCAGCGGAGCTAAACCAGAGAGTTGCCGGCGCCAGTAGGCAATATCTGCGCTGGTGTCCTGATCTTGTTGCCAAGCGGCGTAGTCGGAGTATCTCAGCAGTGGCTGCTGGTTCACTGTAGAAGCAGAGTGTAGAGGCTGCTCATTTTTTTCTGCTGCAACGTAAGCTTCGGCCAAATCGCGCACAAGAATCCCTAGCGACCAACCGTCCACGAGAATATGGTGCAGCGACCAAACTAGCACGTGCTCTTCTGCCGACAGACGAATCAACTCGACATGCCAAAGCGGAGCCTCGCGAAGATCGAATCCTCGCTTTGCGAGAGATTGCATTCGTTGCCTGAATACGGTTTTTCGATCGGCTTCGCTGATCCTAGTGAGATCTTCGATTGGTAGAGTTACCGACATATGCTCAACAACACGAGCCACAGGCTGACCGCCCTCATCATGAAACGTCATCCGAAGCGTTTCGTGCTTGGCAACGATATGCTCTAAACTCTTTTGTAATGATTGGACAGAAAGCTTACCCCGTAGACGCACGGCTGTCGGAATGGCATATAAGGACGAATCTGGCAACAAACCGACTAACATCCATTGCCGTCGTTGAGCGGCCGATAGCGACAAGCGGTTCTGGTCGCTCGCCAAACGGGGAATCGGACTTGTCTCGCTCTTTGCCAAACGATCCAGCGATTCAGCAAAATCGTTAAGCTGAGGATGCTCGAAGAGATGTCGTAGCGGCACCTCAATGTTAAGCGTCTGCCGAACTCGACTGACAACACGGGCTGCTGTGAGAGAATGCCCGCCGATCTCGAAGAAGTTGTCGCGCGGGGCTACTTGGCTAAGCCCTAGCACATTGGCCCAAATGCCCGCCAGCAGCTCCTCTTCAGGAGAACTGTAGGAAAGGACTTGCTGGCCGGCGCTATCTTGCTCGACTATGAAAGGTCGGGCAGCCAAGTTTTTGCGGTCTACCTTCCCGTTAAGCGTCAATGGGAAGGCTTCGACGCTCAAAAATTGACTCGGGACCATATAGCTTGGCAATTTGGTTTGCAAGTGCTCGCGAAGACTCTCCAAATTTATGTTCTCACGGCAACGCAAATAAGCAACGAGCTGTTTCTCGTCATCGCTGTTACCTTGCAGCACCACAACAGCTTGAGCAACTTCGGGGTAATCGTTGAGAGCTGCTTCTATTTCCCCAATTTCGATTCGGAAACCGCGCAACTTCACTTGGTGATCGATACGTTCAAGAAAATCGAGCAATCCATCTTCTCGCACGCGAACTCGATCGCCTGTGGCATACCAACCATCAACAAACCGCTGGGCCGTCATTTCGGGACGCTGCCAATAACCAGGACTTACTCCGAGGCCACCGATGTGAAGTTCGCCCGTCGAACCGATGGGTACCGGTTGGCGGTATCTGTCCAAAACGCGAAACTGGGTGTTGAAGATCGGGTTGCCTATGGGCACGTTGCCTTGCCGAAGGTGCTCTGGTTGGATCCTTAGCCCGCCCGACCAAATCGTCGTTTCAGTGGGACCATAGAGATTCCAAAGCTCACTGCCACAATTCAGCAGTTGGTGTGCTAACGCGGTATCTAGGGCCTCCCCACCGCAAAGAATCTTTAGCTTATGCTCAGCACTTGTTGAATTCACATTCTCAGCATTAAGTAGCAACCTCCACGTTGCAGGGGTTGCTTGCATCACGGTCACGCAATTTTCCTTGATCATCCGGGCAAGCTCTTGCCCATCCCTGGCCGCTTGGCTTGTGGCCAGCACAATTTCTGCACCGGTTACCAAAGGTAGAAACAATTCTAAAACCGCAATGTCAAAGGAGACGGTGGTCACAGCTAATAGCACGTCGTCCTGACTCATGCCTGGCTGGTTAGCCATGGCAGCGAGAAAGTTGGTGAGGTTGGCGTGATTGATCGAAACCCCTTTGGGATGTCCGGTGCTACCGCTGGTATAGATGATATAAGCGAGATCACGCGGGTCGGATGCTTCGGCAATTGGCACTGGGCC